>NZ_JBTCWL010000106.1:0-8645 GCF_054325275.1 Oryzihumus sp. | reverse complement strand
CCCCCCCCCCCCCCCCCCCCCCCCCCCCCCCCCCCCGCGACCAAGGTCGCGGCTCGCAAAACACAGACAACTTGTAGGAAGGTAAGACGCATGGCTGATCCGGCACGCGCCCGCAAGATCGCTGACCGCATCAAGGTCCTGATCGCCGAGAACCTCGAGTACCGCGTCAAGGACCCCCGTCTGGGGTTCATCACGATCACCGACGTGCGGGTCACCAACGACC
Organism: Oryzihumus sp.; assembly: GCF_054325275.1. Taxonomy (NCBI): domain Bacteria; kingdom Bacillati; phylum Actinomycetota; class Actinomycetes; order Micrococcales; family Intrasporangiaceae; genus Oryzihumus; species Oryzihumus sp. The sequence continues at coordinate 8,422 of NZ_JBTCWL010000106.1, read as the reverse complement.
TGCAGCACGCGTCGGTGTTCTACACGGTCTTCGGCTCCGACGAGGAGCGTGCCGAGACGGCGGAGGCGCTCGAGGCGGCCAAGGGCAAGCTGCGCTCCTTCGTGGGCAAGCAGATCGGCATCCGGCTGACCCCGACGCTGGAGTTCTTCGCCGACGCGATCCCCGAGAACGCCGCCCACCTCGAGGACCTGCTCAAGGAGGCCCGCGAGCGGGACGCCGCCGTGGCCGCCGCCGCTGCGGGTGCGGTCCCCGCGGGCGAGGCCGACCCCTACCGCAAGCCGCGGGAGGACGAGGACGACCTCGACGACCTGGACGAGGACGACCGGGAGGCCCGGCGCGCGTGAGCCCCGAAGGCCTGCTGATCGTCGACAAGCCGGCCGGGTGGACCAGCCACGACGTGGTGGCACGGGCGCGTCGCCTGTGCGGCACCCGCCGGGTCGGCCATGCCGGCACGCTGGACCCGATGGCCACCGGCGTGCTCGTCCTCGGGGTCGAGCGCGCCACGAGGCTGCTGACCTTCCTGGTCGGCTGCGACAAGACCTACACGGCCACCATCCGGCTCGGCCAGGACACCGTCACCGACGACGCCGAGGGTGAGGTGACCGCCGCCGCCGACGCCTCCGGTCTCACCGACGAGGCGGTCGACAAGGCTCTCGCCGCGCTCACCGGCGAGATCGACCAGGTGCCCAGCGCCGTCAGCGCCATCAAGGTCGACGGCAAGCGCTCGTATGCGCGGGTGCGGGCAGGGGAGGACGTCGCCCTCCGTGCGCGGCGGGTCAAGGTCAGCCGCTTCGACGTGCTCGACCGGCGCCACGTCAGCGCCGACGGGCACCCGGTGCTCGACCTCGACGTCGAGGTGGAGGTGTCCTCGGGCACCTACGTCCGCGCGCTGGCTCGGGACCTGGGCGCCGCGCTCGGCGTCGGCGGCCACCTCACGGCGCTGCGCCGCACCCGTGTCGGGCGGTTCGACCTCGCGGCGGCCCACACGCTGCCCGAGCTCGAGGCCGCGGCGGAGGCGGACGGCATACCGGTGGTGTCCCTGGCGGACGCCGCGCGGGCGTCCTTCGACGTGCGGGAGCTGACCGGGGACGAGGCGCGCATGGTCGGGCACGGCCAGCGCATCCCCTCGCGCAAGCCGCTGCGGGAGGACCCGGTGGCGGCGTTCGCGCCGGACGGGCGACTGGTGGCGATGCTCGACGAGCGGGGCATGCTGGCCCGCACCCACGTGGTGTTCCCCGTTCCGTAGAGTGTCCGCGTGCTGCGATGGACCGACCTGACCCAGATCCCTGAGGGCTTTGGCCCGAGCGTGGTGACGCTGGGCAACTTCGACGGCGTGCACCGCGGCCACCGCGCGGTCCTCGCCACCGTGATCGAGCAGGCGCGCGAGCGCGGCGCGCAGGCGGTGGCGGTCACCTTCGACCCGCACCCGGTCGCGGTGCTGCGCCCCGACCAGGCGCCGCGCACGATCACCCCGCTCGAGCTGCGCCTCGACCTGCTCGAGGGCACCGGCCTCGACGCCGTCCTGGTGCAGGAGTTCACCGCCGAGCTGGCCGGGTGGACCCCCGAGCGCTACGTCGAGGAGGTCTTCGTCGACGCGCTCGGCGCGACCGCCGTCGTGGTGGGGGAGGACACCCGCTTCGGCGTGCGCAACTCCGGTGACGTCTCGACGCTGCGGGCGCTGGGCGACAAGCACGGCTTCGACGTGGTCGTGCTCAAGGACCTCGGCGGCGACACCCGCTGGTCCTCCAGCCAGGTCCGCGAGCTGGTCGCCACCGGCGACGTCGCCTCTGCCGCGGAGATCCTCGGCCGCCCGCACCGGATCAGCGGCACGGTCGTCCACGGCGACCACCGGGGCCGCGAGCTGGGGTACCCCACGGCCAACCTGTCGCAGGAGATGGGCGGGCTCGTCCCCGCGGACGGGGTGTATGCCGGGTGGCTCCTGCGCCTGGACCGGCCCGCGGAGGACGCGGACCGGGTGCTGCCGGCGGCGGTCTCGATCGGCAGCAACCCCACCTTCGACGGGCACCAGCGCCGGGTCGAGGCCTACGCCCTGGACCGCACCGACCTCGACCTCTACGGCGAGCAGGTGGGGGTCGAGCTGGTCGAGCGGCTGCGCCCGACCGAGCGGTTCGACTCGGTGGAGGAGCTCCTGGAGCAGATGGCCCGCGACGTGGAGCGCTGCCGGGAGGTGCTCACGTCGATCGTCCCCTCGTAGACGACGGGACGGCATACCTCAGGTCACGGTTCGGCATGTCCGACTTGTCCAGTTTTGTCAGGGTCTTTACTCACTGAGCAGACGCTGGGAGGATCCGGGGTCGGTCCGGTCGCCCCGCCGGGCCGGGAGCAGTCGAACCCGCCTCCGGACGGAGGCGTCACACCACCCCGGAGGTGCCACCGCATGGGCAGACCGTCGGTGCAGGACGAGCAGGTCAACCACGCCGTCATCCAGGACCGCGCGCCCACGGTTGCGCACCTGTTCCGGGACCGGGTCAAGGCCAGCCCCTACGGGGAGGCGTTCCGCTACGTCGACGGCGACCGGTGGCAGTCCATCACCTGGGAGGCGGTCTCGGCCAAGGCCGACGTGCTCGCCGCCGGGCTGATCGCGCTGGGGATCGAGCCCGAGGACCGGGTCGCCGTCGCCTCGACCACACGGATCGAGTGGGTGCTGGCCGACCTGGCGGTCATGCTCGCCGGTGCCGCCACCACGACCCTCTACCCGACGACGGCGGCCCGCGACAGCGCCTTCATCGTCAGCGACTCCCAGAGCCGCATCGTCATCGCCGAGGACGTCACCCAGGTGGTCAAGCTCCGCGAGCACCGCGACGAGCTGCCCTGGGTCGAGCACGTCATCGTCATCGACGGCAAGGCCTACGGCGACGACGGATGGGTGCTGACCTGGACCGACCTCGAGGCCCTGGGCCGGCGGCTGCTGTCCGCCGAGCCGGACGCGGTCGACCGGCGCATCGCGCAGATCCGGCCGCAGAACCTCGCCACGGTCATCTACACCTCCGGCACCACCGGCAAGCCCAAGGGTGTCCGGCTGACGCACGACTCGTGGACCTACACCGTCGCCGGCATCGACTCCCTGGGCATCCTGAACGAGGACGACGTGCAGTACCTGTGGCTGCCGCTGGCGCACGTCTTCGGCAAGATGCTGCTGGTCCTCCCGCTGCAGGTCGGCTTCGTCACCGCGGTCGACGGCCGGGTCAACCGGATCGTGGAGAACATGCCCGACGTCCAGCCGACGTTCATGGGCGCCGCGCCACGGATCTTCGAGAAGGCCTACGGCAAGATCACCACGATGGTCGCCGGCGAGGGCGGGGAGAAGGCCCGGCTGTTCAGCTGGGCGATCGGCGTGGGCCGGCAGGTGGCCGAGCTGCGCCAGCGGGGCGAGAAGCCGCACGGCATGCTCGCCGCCCGCCACGCCATCGCCGACAAGCTGGTGCTGCACAAGATCCGCGACCGGTTCGGGGGTCGGGTGCGCTTCTTCATCTCCGGCTCGGCGGCGCTCGACCCCGAGATCGCCCGCTGGTTCGACGCCGTGGGCATGCCCGTGCTCGAGGGCTACGGCCTGTCCGAGACCAGCGCCGCGTCGTTCGTCAACCGCCCCGGCTCCTACATCCCCGGCACCGTCGGCTGGCCGGTGCCGGGCACCCAGGTCTGCATCGCCGACGACGGCGAGGTGCTCATCAAGGGGCCGGGCGTCATGCAGGGCTACCTCAACCAGCCGGAGGCCACCGAGGAGGCCCTCGACATGGGCGGGTGGCTGCACACCGGTGACATCGGCAGCATCGACGAGCACGGCTTCCTGCGGATCACCGACCGCAAGAAGGACCTGTTCAAGACCTCGCAGGGCAAGAACGTCGCACCGTCGGCGATCGAGGCGATGTTCAAGGGGATCTGCCCCTACGTCAGCCAGTTCATGGTCTACGGCGAGGGCCGGCACTTCGTCACCGCGCTGATCACCCTCGACTACGACGCCATCACCGAGTGGGGGGTCGAGCACGGCATGGCCGGCAAGCTGTACCGCGAGATGGTGACCTCCCCGGAGTGCCGGGCGATGGTGCAGGAGCACGTCGACGAGCTCAACAGCCGGCTCAACCGCTGGGAGACGATCAAGAACTTCATCATCCTGCCGCGCGACCTGTCCATCGAGGAGGGCGAGCTGACGCCGAGCATGAAGCTGCGCCGGCGCGTGGTGGAGGACCGGTTCCGCCCCGACCTGGACGAGCTCTACCGGGTCTGACACGCCTTCCCTGCCGACATCCAGCATCCTCCCAGTCAGGGACAGCACACTCGGCGTGCTGAGACGGACCCGCCCCGGGGCCGCCACGAGGAGGATCCCCAATGTCCCTGCTGGGTGCGCCGCTGCTGGTGCTGCTGGCCGTCTTCGCCGTGGGCCTGCCGGCCGCCACCGTGGCCCTGTGGTCACGGTGGCGCGGGCCCCGGTCGGTGCGGACGGTGCAGCGGCTGGTCAGCATCATGCTCTGCCAGGTGAGCGCCGTGCTGCTGCTCGCGGTCGGGGTCAACGACTGGGGCTACTTCTACGCCTCGTGGTCCGACCTGTTCGGCGCGTCGAGCACCAACGGACGGGTCGTCCACAGCGTCGGCGGTGCCGCTGCCGGCGGCCGCACGGGGGTGGCCGCGAACGCCGCGGCGACGTCTCCGGCCCTGGCACCGGCCGCCACCACCGCGGGGGTCCGGGTCGACGGCACCTGGTCCAGCCCGGCGCAGTGGGCCACCCGCGGCCGGCTGGAGACGGTCACGCTCGACGGCCCGAGGTCCGCCCTGCGGGAGCCGGCGATCGTCTACCTGCCGCCGCAGTACTTCCAGCCCGCCTACGCCCACACCACGTTCCCGGCCGCGGAGGTCATGACGGGCTACCCCGGCCACGAGCAGGCACTGGTCGCCCGGCTCCACTACCCCGGGGTGCTGCTGCAGGAGATGCAGGCGGGGCGGGCCCGGCCGATGGTGCTGGTGATGCTCCGGCCCACCGTCGCCCCGCCGCGTGACACCGAGTGCACGGACGTCCCGGCCGGCCCGCAGGCGCTGACCTACCTGGCGCAGGACGTGCCGGCCGCGGTCCGCACGCTGGCGCGGGTGCGACCGCTCGGTTGGGGAGCGGTCGGCGACTCCACCGGCGGCTACTGCGCGGTCAAGCTGGCGATGACCCACTCCGACGTGTTCACGTCCGCGGTGTCCCTGTCGGGCTACTTCGCGACCCTGCACGACAGCACCACCGGGGACCTGTGGGGCGGCTCCGAGGTGGCGCGCGAGCTGAACGACCTGCAGTGGCGGGTGACGCACCTGCCCGCGCCGCCGGTGTCGCTGCTGCTGACCATCTCCCGGGAGGAGCGGGGGGCCGTCACGGGCTACACCGCGACCCGGGCGTTCCTGGCCGCGGCGCGGCCCCCGATGCAGGTGGACTCGCTGATCGAGGCCACCGGAGGGCACAACTTCGCGACGTGGGGCGCCCAGCTGCCACAGGCGCTCGACTGGCTGTCCCGGCACCTCTACGCGACCGGGTAGGCCACCCCCAGGACCCGCGTCGATCAGCGGCCCGACGCGGCGAGCAGGGCACTGGCGATGAGCCGGTGCCCTGCGGCGTTGGGGTGGTCACCGTCCGAGGCCAGCAAGGGCGTGGGGTTGCGGGTGCCGTCGCCCTTGAACGGGGAGTAGACGTCCACGCAGGTCGCCCCGCTGCGCCGGGCGGCGTCGCACAGCGCCGCGTTGAGGGCGCGGCTGAGGGCGTCGCTCCAGGCCAGGTATGCCGTGCCCCTCGCCGCCGCGGCCTCGTCGCCGTCGTCGAAGACGTTCCAGTAGCCGGTGACCAGAACCCGCTCGGCCGGCTCGCCCCGGAGGGCCCGGGCGGTGCGCACGACCTCTGCCACGGTGTCGCCGACCCGGCTGACCTGCGGCGCCCAGCACGCCTGCGGGCAGCCGCCGGTGGCCCACCGCTGCAGCTCGGGCATGAGGTCGTTGGCCCCGATCGTCACGAGCAGGACGTCCGCGCGGGAGACCCCGTCCCGGATCGCGCCGGGGCGGCGGATGGCGTCCAGCAGCCCGGAGGCGGTCATCCCGCCCACGCCGAGGTTGCTGGCCGTGGCCGGGGTGCTCCGGGAGGTGAGCCCCCGCGCATACAAGCGGACGAAGTCGGTGCAGTTGCACGCAGTCCCGGCGGTGACCGAGTCACCGATGCCCACCACGCGCACCGGCGACCCCGGCAGCCCGGGCGGGTGCGCGTCCCCGGTGGCCCCGGCGGTGACCAGCACGGTGGCCACCACGGCCACGGCGGCTGCGGCGAGCAGGCCCAGTCGCCGCAGCGGACCGCGGCCGGGAGTGGGGGTTGACGCGGAGGACACGCGCGCACCGTACGCCGCGAACCTGAACGCGCAGCCGCCCGCGCGTTCGAGGGCACGGTGCGGGGAGGGTTACCCTTGAGCCCATGCCTGGCGAGTCCCTCTTTGCTGCCCTGGAGCCGTTGCTGGAGCAGGTGAGCAAGCCGATCCAGTACGTCGGCGGTGAGCTGAACTCCACCGTCAAGGACTGGAACTGCGCAGGGTTCGGTCCCGGCGGGGAGGAGCTCACCGCGCGGTGGGCCCTGATGTACCCCGACGCCTACGAAGTCGGCGTGCCCAACCAGGGCGTCATGATCCTGTACGAAGTCCTCAACGAGCGCCCGGACGCGCTCGCCGAGCGCACGTATGCCGTGTGGCCGGACATGGAGGCCCAGCTGCGGTCCGCGGGACTGCCGCAGTTCACCGTCGACGGCCACCGCAGCGTGCGGGACTTCGACGTGCTCGGCATGTCCTTCTCCACCGAGCTCGGCTACACCAACATGCTCACCGCGCTCGACCTCGCCGGGATCCCGCTCCACGCGCGCGACCGCGGCGACGACGACCCGGTGGTGCTCGCCGGTGGCCACGCGGCGTTCAACCCCGAGCCGATCGCCGACTTCATCGACGCGGCGGTCATCGGCGACGGCGAGCAGGCGGTGCTGGAGATCACCGACATCGTCACGGCGTGGAAGGCGCAGGGCCGCCCGGGCGGCCGCTCCGAGCTGCTGCTGCGCCTGGCGCGCACCGGCGGCGTCTACGTGCCGGCGTTCTACGACGTCGACTACCTGGCCGACGGGCGGATCAAGCGCGTCGCGCCCGCCGCGCCGGGCGTGCCGTGGCGGGTCGCCAAGCACACGGTCATGGACCTCGACGCGTGGCCCTACCCCAAGCAGCCGCTGGTGCCGCTGGCCGAGTCGGTCCACGAGCGCATGTCCGTGGAGATCTTCCGCGGCTGCACCCGCGGCTGCCGCTTCTGCCAGGCCGGCATGATCACGCGCCCCGTGCGGGAGCGAAGCATCACCGGCATCGGCGAGATGGTCGAGCGTGGGCTGGCGGCGACGGGGTTCGAGGAGGTCGGCCTGCTCTCGCTCTCGAGCGCCGACCACTCCGAGATCGCGGACCTGACCAAGGGCCTGGCCGACCGCTACGAGGGCACCCAGACCGGGCTGTCGCTGCCGTCCACCCGGGTCGACGCGTTCAACATCGACCTGGCCAACGAGCTGACCCGCAACGGCCGGCGCTCCGGACTGACCTTCGCGCCCGAGGGTGGGTCCGAGCGGATCCGCAAGGTCATCAACAAGATGGTGTCCGAGGAGGACCTGATCAACACGGTCGCCGCGGCCTACGGCGCCGGGTGGCGGCAGGTGAAGCTGTACTTCATGTGCGGCCTGCCGACCGAGACCGACGAGGACGTGCTGCAGATCGCCGAGCTGGCCAAGAAGGTCATCGAGACCGGCCGCCGGGTCAGCGGCCGGCGCGACATCCGCTGCACCGTCTCGATCGGCGGGTTCGTGCCCAAGCCGCACACGCCGTTCCAGTGGTGCGGCCAGCTCGGCGCCGAGGAGACCGACGCGCGCCTGACCAAGCTGCGCGAGGCGATCCGCTCCGACAAGCGCTACGGCTCCTCGATCGGCTTCCGTTACCACGACGGCGAGCCGGGCATCGTCGAAGGCCTGCTCTCCCGGGGTGACCGCCGTGTCGGCAAGGTCATCGAGGCTGTCTGGCGTGACGGCGGGCGCTTCGACGGCTGGAGCGAGCACTTCTCCTTCGAGCGCTGGATGCGCTGCGCCGCCGAGGCGCTCGCGGACGAGCCGGTCGACGTCGCCTGGTTCACCACCCGTGAGCGCGACCAGGCCGAGGTGCTGCCCTGGGACCACCTGGACTCCGGCCTGGACAAGGACTGGCTCTGGGAGGACTGGCAGGACGCGCTCGACGAGACCGAGGTCGAGGACTGCCGCTGGACCCCGTGCTTCGACTGCGGCGTCTGCCCCCAGATGGGCACCGAGATCGAGATCGGCCCCACCGGCAAGACCCTGCTGCCGCTGACCGTGGTCAACTCCGGCCGGGACCAGCTGCTCGAGACC
>NZ_JBTCWL010000105.1:0-8883 GCF_054325275.1 Oryzihumus sp. | reverse complement strand
GCGCCGACCCCGTCGTACTCCTCGGGGATGTGCGGCGCGAAGAAGTCCGAGGCCACCAGGGCGTCGTGCGCCTCCTGGGGGTAGCGCGCCTCCTCGTCGACCGCCGCCGCGAACGGGGCGATCTTGTCCTCGGCGATGGACCGGATCGCCTCGCGCAGCGCCTCGTGGTCCTCGGAGATCTTGAACAGGTCGAATGAAGGGTTACCGGTCACGGCGGCGATGCTACCCGCGGGTACGCCGGGCGGTCGCCACCCATGACCCAACTCTCAGGGCCGCTGTGGACCGGCTCGCTGCGTCCGCGTCCCGGCCGCCTGTGGCGCGGGCCTCGTGCATTCGGCGATCTGCCACGATGGGCCCCACTTGTTGCTTCACCACGAGGTGCCACGGGGCACGGACCGGGAGAGAACTCTGCTATGAAGCGCGTCGTCATCCGGGGCGCCGGGTCGATCGGGCGCCGCCATGCACGCGTCTTCGCCCGCCTCGGCACCGAGGTGCTGCTCTGGCCGGTCCGTGAGCGCGCCGGGCAGGACGTCGACGCCGAGTCCGGCGCCAGTCTGCTGAGCGACCGGGACGCAGCAGACGTCTGCAGCTCGGCCGACCTCGTCGTCGTCGCCACCGACACCGGCCGGCACGTCGCCGACGCGCTGGCCGCCCTCGACACCGGATGCCCGAAGCTGTTGCTGGAGAAGCCGGTGGCCCCGACCCTCAGTGACGTCGACCCACTGCTGGCGCATCCCCGCGCCGAGGACGTGTGGGTTGCCGCCCCGCTGCGCGCCCATCAGGGCTTCCGCGAGCTGCGCCGCCGCTGCAGCGACGTCGGTCGCCCAGCCTCTGCCCACGTCTGGTCCCAGTCATGGCTGCCGGACTGGCGACCCGACCGCGACTACCGCGACTCCTACTCCGCCCGGGCCGACGAGGGCGGGGTGCTGCGCGATCTCGTCCACGAGATCGACTACGCCACAGTGCTCTTCGGGGCTCCTGAGCGCCTCGCCGCCCGGCTCGACGTGAGCGGGCCGCTCGAGATGGCGGCGGAACAGGCAGCAACCCTGCTGTGGCGGGCGCCAGATGCCACCACCGTGACGGTCCGCCTGGACTACATCACCCGCCCGGCCCGGCGCGGGCTGGAGCTGAACGGCCCCGACGGCTCCCTTCGCTGGGACGTCATGGCCGGGACGCTGCGCCGCGTCGGCGCCGACGGCAGCACGACACGGTGGGACTTCCCCGACGACCTCGACCGCGACGTGGTGATGGGCACCCAGGCGGCCGCCGCGCTCGGGCTGCACCCCGGCGAGGACCCCGAGGTGCTGCGCGACGCCGGGGCCCCGGCCACGCTCACCGAGGGGTGCCTGGCCGTGCGCATCTGCGACGATGCACGGACCGCCGACGCCGCGGCCCGCAGAACCACATCCTCCCCTCTGTCCCCCATCCCCGCGGCCACCGCACCGGAAGGCCTCACGTGACCAACGCACCACGCATCCTGGCGGTCATCCCGGCACGGGGCGGCTCCAAGGGGCTCCCCGGCAAGAACATCCGCAGCCTGGTTGGGCTGCCGCTGATCGCCCACTCCGTCAAGGCCGCCGCCATGACTCCGGAGGTGACCCGTTGCATCGTCACCACCGACTCCGAGGAGGTCGCCTCGGTCGCCCGGGCGCATGGCGGCGACGTCCCGTTCCTGCGTCCGCCGCACCTGGCCGCAGACGACACCCCCATGGCTCCCGTCATCCGGCACGCCCTGGCGACCGTCGAGGAGGAGGAGGGCAGGTCATACGACGCGGTCCTCCTTCTGGACCCTACGAGCCCCTCCCGTCTGCCCAGCCAGATCGGCGGCGCCGCCCGGAGGCTGTTCACCGACGATGGCCTCGACGGCGTCATCAGTGTGTCCGAGCCGACGTTCCAGCCGCTGTGGGTTGGCGTGCGCGAGCGCGAGGACGGCCAGGTTGAGCGGTACTTTCCCCAAGGCACCGGGATCACCCGGCGCCAGGACGCCGACCGCTTTCTGCGGATCAACGGCAACTTCTACCTGTGGCGCAGCGACTTCGTCCGCCGCCTCGAGACGTCGTGGTTCGACGAGGGCCGGCACGCCGGGGCGGAGATCCCGGAGGCGCAGGCCTTCTCGATCGACGACGAGTACGAGTTCCGCCTCATCGAGGCGCTGGTGGGCGCCGGCCTGATCCGCCTGCCCTGGATGGAGAGCTGATGAGCGAGCAGATCCTTGGTGACCTGAGCGGCCGGGTCGCCGCCGTGACCGGCGGGGCGGGCCCACTGGGCCGGGTGCTCAGCGACGCGCTGGCCAGGGGCGGCGCCCGGGTGGTGGTCATCGACAAGGACCAGGCCTCGGTCGATGCCGCCGTCGCTGCCCTGCCCACCGGCGCTGCTCCCCACGAAGGAGTCGTCACGGACCTGCTCCAGCCCGAAGGCCTGGCGCAGGTCACCGACGCGGTGCAGACGCTGGGCCGCTGTGACGTGCTGGTGCACAACGCGGCGTTCACCGGGACGAGCGGGGTGCCCGGCTACGCCGTGCCTTTCGAGGAGCAGACGGACGAGGCGTTCGAGCTCGCCACCCGGCTCAACCTCACCGTGCCGTTCTCGCTGACCCGGCGCCTGACCCCGCTGCTGCGCGCCCACGGTCGTGGCAGCGTCATCAACGTCTCGTCGATCTATGGCCTCGTCGGGCCGAACATGAACCTGTACGCCGGGACCCGGATGGGCAACCCCGCCGCCTACGCCGCCACCAAAGGCGGCCTCGCCCAGCTGACCCGCTATCTGTCCACGGTGCTGGCGCCCGACGTGCGGGTCAACGCCTTCGCCCCCGGGGGCATCGCCCGCGGGCAGGACGAGAGCTTCGTGCAGCGCTACGAGGCGCTCACCCCCCTGGGCCGCATGGGCACCGAGGAAGACTTCCGCGGGGTCGTGACGTGGTTGGCCGGTGACGCATCGTCGTACGTCACCGGCCAGGTCATCGCCGTGGACGGCGGCTGGACCGCCTGGTGATCGACCGGGTCACTCCCCCTTGGTGATCAGCTCGGGGATGACGTAGTTCTCGAACAGGTCGATGCCCGAGGTGTCGTAGGCCGCCTCCTGGAAGTAGGTAATGGCGTAGGTCATGCCCTGCGCCTCCAGGCCGCGCAGCGTCTCGACGATCTGGTCGGGCGTGCCGACCGCCGGCTGGGTGGCGAGGTTGGCCACGTGCTCCTCGGCCCGTGCCTCGGACAGGCCCGCGCGGATGAAGTGGTCCTTGTGCCACGCGAGGCGGTCCTTGACCTCCTTCTCGTTCTCGCCGATGACCACGTTGTAGTTGGCCGAGCGGACGATCGAGCCGAAGTCGCGCCCCAGGTCCTCGCAGTGACCCTTGAGCACCTCGCTCTTGTGCGCGAAGCCCTCGGGGCTGCCGTCGAAGTTGGTGTAGTCGGCGTACTGCGCCGCGATGCGCAGCGTCTTCTTCTCCCCGCCACCGGCGATCCACATGGGGATGCCGTTGAGCGGCGACCCCGGGAACGTGGTGCCCTGCAGCGGCCGCGGGGCGCAGATGGCGCCGTCGACCTGGTAGTGCTTGCCGTCCAGCGTGGCCGAGCCCTTGGTCCACATGTCGCGGAAGATCTGCACGCCCTCCTCGAGCATGGCCAGCCGCTCCCCCGCCCGCGGGAAGCCGTAGCCGTAGGCGCGCCACTCGTGCTCGTACCACCCGGCGCCGATGCCCATCTCGATCCGGCCCTCGGTGACGATGTCCACGGTGGCCGCGACCTTGGCCAGGTAGGCCGGGTTGCGATAGCTCATGCAGGTGCACATCTGGCCGAGCCGGACCTTGTTGGTGACGGCGCCGAGCGCCGCCATGAGCGTCCACGCCTCGTGCGTGGCCTCACCGGAGGGCTCGGGCACGGTGTGGAAGTGGTCGTAGACCCAGATCGACTCCCACTCGCGGGTGAGCTCGTCGGTGCGCCGGGCGAGGCCTGCCATGACCCCCCAGTGCATGTCGGGCTCGATGCCGACGAGGTCCATGCGCCAGCCCTGGGGGATGAACAGTCCGAATCGCATGTCGTTGCTCCCTGCGGTGTGGGGGTGGGTTACGGCTGTGCAGCACGTCACTCTAGCCACCGGATCTGCGTGCGCCGCGGGGCGACCTCGGCTCCCTGACCCGCCGTGGCCACCGGCTACTCTCGCCCCGTGGCTCTTCGTATCTCCGTCATCGGCACCGGATACCTCGGTGCGGTCCACGCGGCCTGCATGGCCGACCTCGGGCACTCCGTCGTCGCCATCGACGTCGACCCGGCCAAGGTCGAGGCGCTGGCCGCCGGCCAGGCCCCCATCTTCGAGCCAGGCCTGGACGAGCTGCTCGTGCGCGCCCTGGCGACCGACCGGCTGACCTTCACCACCGACTACGCCGCCGCGGCCGACGCCGACGTCCACTTCATCTGCGTGGGCACTCCCCAGCGGCGCGGCGAGAACGCCGCCGACACGTCCTACGTGTTCGCCGCAGCCGAGTCCCTGGCGCCACACCTGGGCGCCTCCACGCTCGTGGTCGGCAAGTCCACCGTCCCGGTCGGCACCGCGGCGCGCGTGCTCGAGCGGCTGCGCCGGGGTGCTCCCGCCGGCGACGGGGTGCGCCTGGCCTGGAACCCCGAGTTCCTGCGTGAGGGCTTCGCCATCGAGGACACCGTGGCCCCCGACCGGTTCGTCTACGGCGTCGACGGCGACACCGCCGACGCCGACGTCGCGCTGCTCGACCAGGTGTATGCCGCGCCGCTCGCCACCGGGACCCCGCGGCTGGTGACCGACTTCGCCACCGCCGAGCTGGTCAAGGTGTCGGCCAACGCGTTCCTGGCCACCAAGATCTCCTTCATCAACGCCATGGCCGAGGTCTGCGAGGCCGCCGGCGGTGACGTGGTCGCCCTGGCCGAGGCGATCGGGCACGACGACCGGATCGGGCACAAGTTCCTCGGCGCCGGCCTGGGCTTCGGCGGCGGCTGCCTGCCCAAGGACATCCGCGCGTTCATGGCCCGTGCCGGCGAGCTGGGCGCCGACCAGGCGCTGACCTTCCTGCGCGAGGTCGACGCAATCAACCTCCGCCGCCGCTCGCGCATGGTCGACCTCGCCCGCGCCGAGTGCGGCGGCACCCTCATCGGCAAGAAGGTCGCGGTGCTCGGGGCTGCGTTCAAGCCCAACAGCGACGACATCCGTGACTCCCCGGCCCTGGACGTGGCCCGGGCGGCCCACCTGGCCGGCGCCACGGTGACGGTGCACGACCCCAAGGCCCTGCCGGTCGCCCGACGCATCCACCCGGACATGAGCTACGCCGACACCGTCGAGGCCGCCTGCGAAGGCGCCGACGTCGTGCTGCACCTGACCGAGTGGAAGGACTACCGCGACATCGACCCGGCCGCGCTCAAGGCGGTCGTCTCCAGCCCGCACATCATCGACGGCCGCAACGCCCTCGACCCCGCCCTGTGGCGCGGTGCGGGCTGGACCTACCGCGCGCTGGGCCGCCCGCACCCGGTAGTCGCATGAGCCCCGTCGCCGTGAACGACCGCAAGGTGATCCGGTCGGTCCTGCAGACCCCGGCCACCTGGGCCGTCGTCGGCCTGTCCACCGACCCCGGCCGCACGGCATACGGCGTCTCGCGCTGGATGCGTGAGGCGCTCGGGCACCGCATCATCCCCGTGCACCCGCGCGCGGAAGAGGTCTTCGGCGAGGCCGGTTACACCAGCCTGGCCGACATCCCCGACGGCGAAAAGGTCGCCGTGGTCGACTGCTTCGTGAACTCCTCGCGCGTCGGCGCGGTCGTCGACGAGGCGATCGCCCAGAAGGAGCGGCTCGGCATCGAGACCGTGTGGTTGCAGCTCGGCGTGGTGGACGAGGCCGCCGCGCAGCGTGCCCACGCCGCCGGCCTCGACGTGGTCATGGACACGTGCCCCAAGATGGAGTACCCCGCGCTCTGACCGAGCGCCGTGCCTGGCCGTCCTGACTGCGCGGGCTGGATTCCGGGCTGGGGACACGCGGGGGACTGTCGGACCCCGCCCCTGGAGTGGACGCATGTTCTCACTCGGGGTGGAGCAAGTCCGCCAGATGCCGATCGGCGCCATGGCGGCGATGCTCGATGCCCTGACCGCGGGAGAGGTCGCCGCCGCAGACGAGGCGACGGTCCTGGCGTCCCAGATGGTCATCAACGCCATGGCCCGATCCAGGCCCGGTCGATCGCATCGCTGGCCGCCCGCGAGCGCGAGCATGCCGCCACGGTCGTCGGACGCGGGCCGAGGGCTTGACGGCGGAGTCCGGCGGTCCGGTCGACGAGTGGGAGTTCCTGGGCGACCGCATCGCCCGCTGCTGGCCATGACCGGGCGCGGCGCCCAGAGCAGGGTGGACCTGAGGCGGACGCTGACCGGGCGCGTGCGGACGCCATGGTGGACCTGCTGCTGGGTGCGGCCACGGTCTCAACCACGCCGCCCGTGACCGTGCCACTGGAGGTCGCGGGAGGCCGCGGATGCCGCGAACACCCGTCGGAGCAGCGGTCCCGCTGGGGTCGAGGTCCCCCGCCACGGCCTGCTGCCGCTCGTTCAGGCACAGTCGCTGGCGCGCGAGCAGGGCACCACACTCACGCCGCTGTTCATCGACTCGCGGACCGGACGGCGACTTCCCGGCCAGCACCCGGGAGGCGAGAGCCCGTGCGCTGAGTCGGCTGCCTCAGCGGGCGGGCACCCCGACTGCGTCGGGCACGCTCGGGCGTGCTCACGTGGAGCGCCCGGCTAGCGACCCGGGCCGAACCCGGTCTTCTGGTCGGGTCGCGAGCGCAGCCGCTCCCCCTTGGCGTGCGCCTCGTCGCGCAGGCGGCGCTGGAAGTCCACCATGTTCGCCCGCAGCTGCTCGGCCTCGGCGCCGGCGCCGGAGGCGAGGATCCGCACAGCGAGCAGCCCCGCGTTGCGTGCGCCGCCCACGGAGACGGTGGCGACCGGCACGCCGCCGGGCATCTGCACGATGGACAGCAGCGAGTCCATCCCGTCGAGGTGCTTCAGCGGAACCGGGACGCCGATCACCGGCAGCGGGGTCACCGACGCGAGCATCCCCGGCAGGTGGGCCGCTCCCCCGGCGCCGGCGATGATGACCCGCAGGCCCCGGGAGGCCGCATTCTCGCCGTAGGCGATCATCTCCTGCGGCATCCGGTGCGCCGAGACGACATCGGCCTCATAGGCGACGCCGAACTCCTCCAGCGCCTTGGCCGCCTCCTCCATGACCGGCCAGTCGCTGTCGCTGCCCATGACCAGGCCGACCAGGGCCCCGGTGTCGTTGGTGCTCATTCCGTGACGACTCCCCTCAGGTAGTCCGCGGCGTGCCCGGCCCGCTCCCGCAGGTCGGCCAGGTCGTCACCGCTGACGTTGACGTGCCCGATCTTGCGCCCGGGACGAACTCCCTTGCCGTACAGGTGAACTCGCGCCCCGGGGTCACGCGCCATGATGTGCCGGTAGGCCGGGTAGAGCTCGGGGTAGTCGCCGCCGAGCACGTTGGCCATGACCGTCCAGGGCGCGCGCGGGGCGGTCGACCCCAACGGCAGGTCCAGGACCGCGCGCAGGTGGTTCTCGAACTGGCTGGTGACCGCTCCGTCGATGCTCCAGTGCCCGGAGTTGTGCGGGCGCATGGCCAGCTCGTTGACGACGTAGTCCGGCTCACCGGTGTGCGGGTGGGACACCTCGAACATCTCCACCGCCATGACACCGGTGACCTCCAGCGCCCCGGCCACGCGCAGCGCCGCCTCGGTCAGCTCGGCGGACAGGGCGTCCGACATCCCCGGTGCGGGCGCCAGCACCTCGGTGCAGATCCCGTCGACCTGGACCGTCTCCACGACCGGCCATGTCGCGGCCTGCCCGGAGGGGCTGCGCGCCACGAGCACCGCCAGCTCGCGGGTGAACTCGACCTTCTCCTCGGCCAGCAGGCCCTCGGCGAGCGGGCCACCGCTGACCGCATCCCGGGCGCTGGCCTCGAGCCAGTCGGCGGCCTCATCGACCGAGCCGACGACCCGGACGCCCTTGCCGTCATAGCCGCCGCGCGGCGTCTTCACCACGACCGGCCAGCCGACGTCCTCCCCGAACGCCTTGAGCTCCTCGGCGGTGCGGACCGCCGCCCACCGCGGGCAGCCGACCCCGACCTCGCTGAGCCGCCGGCGCATGGCCAGCTTGTCCTGGGCGAAGACGAGGGCGGCCGGACTGGGGTGCAGCGGCACCCCGTCGGCCTCGAGCGCGGCGAGCACCGGCGGCGGCACGTGCTCATGGTCGAAGGTGACCACGTCGCAGGAGCGCGCCCACGCGCGCACGGTCTCCACGTCGGTGTAGTCGCCCACCGGCGCCGACGGCACGACCAGCGCGGCGGACGCGTCAGGGGTCTCGGCCAGCACGCTCAACGTGACCGCGAGGCCGACCGCGGGTGGTTGGCACATCCGGGCCAGCTGGCCGCCGCCGATGATGCCGACGACGGGGAAGCCTCCAGGAGCGCGCTGCGGAGAGGTCACGGGGCCGAGCCTATCCGGGCGAGGATTCGGTGCTGCCGCCCGGCGGCCGTTACGCTCAACAGGTGCCGACCGACCAGCCCTCGCCGATCGCCCGACTGCGCGGTGCCGTGGACGTGCTCGTCCGCGAGATGCTCAAGTTCGGTGTGGTGGGCGCCGTCGCCCTCGTCGTCGACGTCGGCACGTTCAACGCGCTGCGCTTCGTCGGCGGCCACGGCCCGCTCTACGACAAGCCCCTGACGGCCAAGGTCATCTCGGTCACCCTTGCCACGCTCACGGCGTGGGCCGGCAACCGCTACTGGACCTTCCGGCACCGCCGTCGCACCGCCGTCCACCACGAGCTGGCGCTGTTCGTCGTGTTCAACGTCGTCGGCATGGGCATCGCCCTGGGCTGC
>NZ_JBTCWL010000104.1:0-8988 GCF_054325275.1 Oryzihumus sp. | reverse complement strand
CCGCAACCGCTTCTGGGGCAGCCCGATCCCCGTGTGGAAGTCCGACGACCCGAACTTCCCGCGCATCGACGTCTACGGCTCGTTCGAGGAGCTCGAGCGTGACTTCGGCGTCGAGGTCACCGACCTGCACCGGCCCTTCATTGACGAACTGACCCGGCCCAACCCCGACGACCCGACGGGCCGCTCGACGATGCACCGGGTCGCCGACGTCCTTGACGTGTGGTTCGACTCCGGCTCGATGAGCTTCGCGCAGGTGCACTACCCGTTCGAGAACGCCGAGTGGTTCGAGCACCACTTCCCGGGCGACTTCATCGTGGAGTACATCGGCCAGACCCGTGGCTGGTTCTACACGATGCACATCCTGGCCACGGCGCTGTTCGACCGGCCGGCGTTCCAGAACTGTCTCAGCCACGGCATCGTGCTGGGCAACGACGGCCAGAAGATGAGCAAGTCGCTGCGCAACTACCCGGACGTCTCCGAGGTCTTCGACCGCGACGGCGCCGACGCGATGCGCTGGTTCCTCATGTCCAGCCCGATCCTGCGCGGTGGCAACCTCATCGTCACCGAGCAGGGCATCCGCGACGGGGTCCGCCAGGTGCTCATCCCGCTGTGGAACGCGTGGTACTTCTTCTCGCTCTACGCCAACGCCGCCAACGGTGGCGCCGGCTACGAGGCGCGGTGGTCCACCTCCTCGGAGGACGTGCTCGACCGCTACCTGCTGGCCAAGCTGCGCGACCTCGTGCAGGACGTGCAGGGCCAGCTGGACGCCTACGACGTGGCCTCGGCGTGCGACTCGGTGCGCGGCTTCCTCGACGTGCTGACCAACTGGTACATCCGGCGCTCGCGGGAGCGGTTCTGGGACACCGCCGGTGACGGTTCGGCCTCGGCCGCGTTCGACACCCTCTACACCACCCTCGAGGTGCTCACCCGGGTCGCGGCGCCGTTGCTGCCGTTCACCACCGAGGAGATCTGGCGCGGCCTCACCGGTGGCCGCTCGGTGCACCTCACCGACTGGCCGGTGGCCTCCGACCTGCCCTCCGACGAGCCGCTCGTCGCGGCGATGGACCGGGCGCGGGAGATCTGCTCCACCGCCCTGGGCCTGCGCAAGGCCAACGCGCTGCGGGTGCGGCTGCCGCTGCAGGACCTGACCGTCGTCACCGAGGACGCCGCCGCGCTGGAGTCCTTCGGCGCGGTCGTCGCCGACGAGGTCAACGTCCGTACGGTCACGCTGGTGGACGTTGCCTCGGCGAGCGAGGCGGACTTCGGCATCTCCCAGAAGCTGACCGTCAACGCCCGCGCCGCCGGTCCGCGCCTGGGCAAGCAGGTCCAGGTCGCCATCAAGGCGAGCAAGTCCGGCGACTGGAGCGTCCAGGAGGACGGCACGGTCGTCGCCGGCGGCCTGCCGCTGCAGGAAGGGGAGTACACCCTCGAGACGGTGGTGGCCGAAGACGGCCATGGCGAGGGCAGCCGGGCCACCGGCATGCTGCCGGGCAGCGGGTTCGTCGTGCTCGACACGACGGTGACGCCGGAGCTGGCCGCCGAGGGCCTGGCCCGCGACGTCGTCCGGGCGGTGCAGCAGGCCCGCCGCGACGCCGGCCTGGACATCAGCGACCGGATCAGCCTGACCGTCACCGGCGACCAGCAGGTGTGGGAGGCCACCGTGGCCCATCAGCAGCTCATCATGGAGGAGACCTTGGCCACCCAGTTCGGCTCCGCTCCGGAGCTCGAGGCACTACCCCTGGGCGATGGCGTCGTGGAGACGACCGTCGGTGACGGCCAGGCCGTCCGCATCCTGGTGAAGAAGCTCTGATGGCGCCGTCGTCCGGCCGCCCCGACGCGGCCCAGCAGCACGCCGCCGAGCAGCTCGAGCTCCGCAAGCGGATGCGGGAGGTGGAGCAGGAGATCCTCTCCCGCACGCCCGAGCACGACCTCGAGCCGTCCCTGGACCGCATCGCCGCGGTGATGGAGCTGCTCGGCGACCCGCAGAAGGCCTTCCCGGTCATCCACGTCACCGGCACCAACGGCAAGACCTCGACGACCCGCATGATCGAGCGGCTGCTGCGCGAGGCCGGCCTGTCCACCGGCCGGTTCACCTCGCCGCACCTGCACGACATCCGCGAGCGGATCGCCTTGAACGGCAAGCCGATTCCGCCGGAGAAGTTCATCGCGGCCTATGACGAGGTGCTGCCCTACGTCGAGATGGTCGACACCAAGTCGGTCGACGAGGGCGGCCCCCGGATGACGTACTTCGAGGTCGTCGTGGCCGTGGCCTACGCCGCGTTCGCCGACGCCCCCGTCGACGTCGCGGTGGTCGAGGTCGGCATGGGTGGCTCCTGGGACGCGACCAACGTCGCCGACGGGACCGTCGCCGTCGTGACCCCGATCGCCCTGGACCACGAGCGCTTCCTGGGCTCGTCGGTGGAGGACATCGCGACCGAGAAGGCCGGCATCATCAAGGAGGGCGCCATCGCCGTCATCGGCGTGCAGGAGCCCGAGGTCACCGAGATCCTGCTCGAGCGCGCCGCCGAGGTGGGCGCCACACCGGCGGTGGAGGGGAGCGCGTTCGGCGTGCTGGCCCGTGACCTCGCCGTCGGCGGCCAGCAGGTGTCGATCCGCGGCCTGTCCGGGGACTACAACGACCTGTTCTTGCCCCTGCACGGCGCCCACCAGGGGCACAACGCGGCCATCGCGCTCGCGGCGGTGGAGGCGTTCATCGGGGGCGGCGAGCAGCCGCTCGACATCGACGTCGTGCGTGCCGGCTTCGCCGAGGTGTCCTCCCCGGGCCGGCTGGAGATCGTGCGCCGCTCACCCACGGTCCTCGTCGACGCGGCGCACAACCCCGCCGGCGCCGAGGCGCTGAGCGCGGCGCTGGAGGACTCGTTCAACTTCGCCCGCATCATCGGCGTCATCGCCGTGCTCGCGGACAAGGACGCCACGCAGATGCTCGAGATCCTCGAGCCGGTGCTGGACGAGGTCGTGGTCACCCGCACCACCTCACCGCGGGCCATGAGCCCCCGCGCCCTGGGCGACCTCGCCACCGAGATCTACGGCGAGAACCGCGTCACCGTCGTCGACAGCCTGCCCGAGGCCCTCGACCGGGCCGCCGGCCTGGCCGACGAGGGCGGCGTCGCCGGGGGCGTGCTGGCCACCGGCTCGATCACCACCGCGGCCGAGGTCCGCCTCCTGCTGGGCGTCACCGAGGTCTGAGCCGCCGTGTCGCGTTGACGGTGTTCCCCCATGGCCCCATGCTCCGGGCCATGGGGGAACACACTGCCGGCGACCGGTTCCCGGCCACGCCCGTGCGGCCCACACCGGACAACACCATCGGGCTGCTGGCCCTGGTCCTCGGGGCGGTCAGCTTCGTGGCCGGTGGCTTCCTGCTCGGCATCCCGGCGATCGTGCTCGGCGTCAAGGGCCGCCGCAGGGCCGACCACGGGCTGGCGAGCAACCGTGACCAGGCCACGGTCGGCATGGTCTGCGGCATCGTCTCCACGGCGACGTCGGCGATCGCGATGGTGGTCATCGCGCTGTTGCTGCTGTTCGTCACGGCGTGGCCCGGGCACGGGTCGTCCTCGTCGTCCGGCGGCAGCACACCTGTGCTCTACCGCGCGACAGGCCCCGACCCGATCTCCATCCAGGAGCAGGCCCTGCGCTACCTCGGCGACTCCGGGCGCAGCGTCACCGACCTCCAGTGCGACCCGCTGCCGAGCCTCGGCCGCGGCAACCAGACGCACTGCACCGGCACGACCGACCAGGCGGTCGCGGTGCAGCTGAGGGTCACCGTCCTCGACTCCCACGGTGACCTCGGGTTCGACGACGAGTGAGCCCGGGACGCCGTCACGGGCTCAGCTCGTGGGTGCGAAGCCGGGGACGTTGCGTCCCAGCCAGGTGAGCGCGCCGGGCAGGAGGCCGATCCAGACCCCGGCGCGGTGCCCGGCGTGCTGGAGCACGATCGCATCGATCGCCAGAGGTGGCCGGGCGACCTTGAGCAGGGCGGCGCTCGAGGTGTACGACACGGGGTCGGTGTGGGAGGTCTCCATCCACAGGGCCACGGGCGGTGGGCGCCGGTGAGACAGGGCGACCAGGTCATAGCGCCGGGCCAGCGCGCTCCCGGGGGCGTACGGCTCGTAGTTCGGGCCGAACTCGGGTCGGAAGTAGCCACCCATGACCACGGCGGCGCTGTACTGCGCCGGGTGGAGCATTGCCGACATGGCGGCGCACCATCCGCCTGAGGACAGCCCGATCGTCGCCCACGAGGACCGGTTGGTGCTGACGCGGAACGTGCGCGCTACCCACTCGGGCACGTCCCGGGTCAGCCAGGTCTCCATCTGCGGGGTGCCCGGGCGTCCGTTGACGCACTCGGTATCGGTGCCGGTGGGGATCTGCAGGTCGGGGGAGACGATGAGCGCCGGGCGCATCCGGTGCGCCGCCACTTGGTGGGCTATGGCTGAACCCAGTCCCATGGTGCGCACCCAGTTGAACGGGCCGCCGGGGTAGCCGTGGAACGTCTCCAGCACGGGGTAGCGGACCGAGGCGTTGGCGGGGTTGGTGTAGCCGTCGGGCAGGCGCACGACCACGCTGCCGGTGATTCCGCTCATCGGCCCACTGACCGAGTAGATCAAGTCGCCGGAGCCATCCGTCGTGGTGGCCAGCGCCGGCAGGACGGCGGTCCCACGTTTCGCGGCGGCGCCCGCGACCGCACGCGATGCCGCGTCGGTGGCGGTGGCGCCACGCTTGACCGCCGTCGTCGTGACCGTGTTGCTCAGCGCGCCCTTGAGGTCCGTCCAGTCCGCGAAGAAGAGGAACTGCGCGTTGAGCTGCGTCGCCGCGGTCAGCAGCACCAGCGCGTTGACCCCCAGCAGCAGCCCGGTGCGTCGGGCGAAGCGGCTCCACCCGCGGCCCGAGAGCGAAGGCCACAAGATGATGAGGGCGACGAAGGAGGCCACGGTGGCGACCGCCACCAGTGTCAGGAACAGCCACCCGGTCAACGAGAACACGGTGCCACCTGCTCCTCCCCGGTCACCCGGACGCACCGGGACGCGGCGTCGTCGGCCGCTCAGGGCCACCGTAGGGACGGATGCTGCACGGGTGCTGAGTGCCGGCTGGGGATCGGCTGCCCGCGGAAGGGCGGCCGTGCCTCCAATGGGAGACTGGAGCCGTGCTGAGCTCCCTGGTCCTCTACGGCGTCCCCGAGAAGATGACGCGTCGCCTCGCGGCGACCGTCATCGGCAGCCAGGGCCTGGCGGTGTTCTTCGGTGCCCTCGTGGCCCGCGCCCTGGCCGAGGCCCGCGGCGAGTCGAGCTCGGGCGCCTTCCTGGCGGTGGGGAGCGCCATCGCGGTGCTGTGCATCCTGGACGCCGGCATGCTGCGCCGCCCGTGGGGGATCACCCTGGGATGGGTGCTCCAGCTCGCCACGCTGCTGTCCGCGTTCGTCGTGCCGATGATGCTCGTCGTGGGCCTCATCTTCGGGGCGCTGTGGGTCACCGCGCTGGTGCAGGGCGTGAAGATGGACGCGCTCACGCGGGCGCACGCGGCCGAGGCCGGCTCGGTCACCCCGCCGGCCGATCGGTAGGCTCCGGCCCATGACTGAGCGTTCCCTGGTGTTGGTGAAGCCCGACGGCTTCAAGCGCGGACTCTCCGGCGAGGTGCTGCGGCGGATCGAGGCCAAGGGCTACACGCTCGTGGCCCTGTCGGTCTTCGTCCCCGACCAGGACCGCCTGGCGCTGCACTACGCCGAGCACGAGGGCAAGCCGTTCTACGAGCCGCTGGTGGACTTCATGTCCAGCGGCCCGGTGACCGCCGCTGTGATCGAGGGGGAGCGCTGCATCGAGGGCTTCCGCGCCCTGGCCGGCGCCACCGACCCGACGGCGGCGCTGCCCGGCACGATCCGCGGCGACCTCGGCCGCGACTGGGGGCTGAAGGTCCAGCAGAACATCGTGCACGGCTCGGACTCCCCGGAGTCGGCCAAGCGCGAGATCGAGATCTGGTTCCCCGGGCTCGCCTGAGCCCCGCCTGACCCGGCAAGGCCCGTCCCGCAGCCGTGGGACGGGCCTTGCGCATGCTCAGGCAGGTATGCCGCGTGGCCGGCCACACCCGGCATACCTGCGCCGCGTGCAGGTTGCCAAGGTCGCGGGCCGGTCCTTGACTGACGGCGAGGCGCAGGGCTGGGTCCGGCCGGATCCATGGCCCGGTCGCCGTGGAGGTGACGGCTCATGGCGACACGACCGGAGTACGTGAGCACGGACGGACCCACCTCGGAGACCAGCGTCGGAGGGCTGCCTGGCCCGGACCGTCCGATGATGCGGTTCGCAGCGCTCTCGGGCGTGCTCGGCGTGCTGGTCGAGGTCGCGATGGACCAGCTGCACCCCGGGAAGGCGCCACCCAACGACAGTGCAGCGTCCTTCCTGGAGTACAGCCGGTCGAGCACGTGGACCGCGGTGCACATCGGCCAGTTCGCCGGGGCGCTGCTGATCTCGCTGATGCTCCTGACCGTTGCCCGCCTCGGGTCCGTCCGTCGCGGCGCCGTCGGCGTCCTCGCGGCCGTCGGTGGTCTCGCCGCGGTGCTCTACTCGGCGGTGTTCGCCGTCCAGATGGCCGTGGACGGGGTGGCGCTCAAGGGGGCGGTCCACCGGTGGGTCACGGCTCCCGACCCGGCCGCGAAGGAGGCCGCCTTCCTCACCGCATCCGCGGTCCGGGACGTCGAGAAGGGGCTGGCCGGGTTCTTCCAGATGCTCGGCGGGACGTCCCTGTTCGCCCTCGGCCTGGGCATCGTCATCGGGGGCCTGCTGCCCCGGTGGCTGGGGTGGGTGGGGGCCCTCGCCGGCGCCGGCCTCATGGCCGGAGGGGTCCTGACCGCACACACCGGGTTCTCCTCCACGGCATCTGCCGTCCTCCTGGGGCCGAGCGTGCTCCTGCTCGTCTTCGTGCTCGGTGCCAGCGTGCCCCTGTGGCGCGGCCCCGGGGTGGTCCCCGCCGCGACCCCACGCGCCACGTGACCGCTGCCGGCGCGACCCGTGCCGGCTGAGCAGCGGCGCCCGGCTCAGCCCGGGGCCACCTCGTCCAGGCCGGCGATGACGACCTCGAGCAGGGAGGCGAGCTGCTCGCGCTGGGCGTGGGTGAGCGGGGCGAGCACGTCGGACTCGACCAGGTTGGCCTCGCGGATCGCGGCCTTGAAGGTGGCCCAGCCGTCCCCGGTCAGCGTGACCAGCACGCGGGTGCGGTTGTCGGGATCGGCGGCCCGCGCGATCAGGCCCCGCTGGGCCATGCGGTCCAGCCGGTGGGTCATCGACGAGGCGGCGACGTTGGTGGCCTCGGCGAGCTGGCTGGGCGTCATCGCCCCGCCGTCGCCCGAGGTGGCCAGCCGGGCCAGCACGCCCCACTCCCCGGCGGACAGGTCGAGGTCGGCCAGCTGGTGGGCGTACCACTGGTTCATCCGCCGGGCCAGGCCGTGTACGGCGGTGATGACCCGCTGCACCGACTCCTCACCGCCGGCGGCGACGTAGGCCGCCACGTCGGCCCGGTAGCGCTGGTGCTCGGACTCCCGGCGCGCTCTGCCCCGCTTCGCGTTGCTCATGGGCGCCATCCTGCCATGCTAGAGTTTCGATCTCGAAATATTCGATAAGCAAGACTACAACCTGCAACTGTGAAAGGACCGGTCCGGTGAAGCGCGCCCGTCTGCTGATCCTGGCTTCCACCGTCGGCATGCTCGGCTGGGGCACGGTGCTGCCCTACCAGTACGCGTATGCCGCCAACACCCGTGGGTGGGGCGGTCTCGTCGCCGCCGGGGCCTCGAGCCTGTTCTCCATCGGCGCCCTGGTCGCCGCGCCCGTCGCCGGTCGGCTGACCGACCGGCTCGACCCGGTGCGGGTGTTCGTCGTGGCCAAGCTCGTCGCCGCGCTGGGCACGGGCTCGCTGCTGCTGGCGGAGACGCCGGGGCTGTTCCTCGCCGGCATGTTCGTCTTCGGCGTCGGGCTGACCGGTGCCGGGCCGGCGCAGTCCGTGCTCGTCCTGCGGTGGGTGGGCCAGGCCGACCGTCGCCGCGTGTTCGCGTGGCAGTTCACCGGTCAGGCGCTCGGCATGGCGGTGGGGTCGTTCGTGGCCGGCTACCTCGTGGACCTGCACCGCGCCCACGGCATGTGGCCGGCCTTCGCGGCGGCGGCGATCGGGTTCACCGTCTCGGCCGCGCTGATCGCGGCCACCGGTCTCGGCCCGGCCGCGGAGCCCGAGCCGGCGGGCCGCCCGGAGGAGGCCGCGGCCGGGACCGGCGCGGCCGGCATACGGCTCATCCTGGCCAGCCCCGCGCTGCGGTGGACCGCCCTGGTGACGGTGACCCTCGCCCTGGGCTTCTACGCACAGTTCGAGAGCGGGCTGCCGGCCTACGCGATCACCGTGCTGTCGGTGCCCGAGCGCACCGTCGGCACCGCCTCGGCGGTCAACTGCCTCGTCATCATCCTGCTGCAGATGGTCGTCACCCGGTTCACCGCCGGCCGCTCGGCGCCGGCCCTGCTGGTGGTCGTCGGCGCGGTCTGGGTCGCCTCCTGGGTCCTGCTCGCGCTCGCCGACCACGTGCCTGCCCTCGCCGGGGCGCTGTTCGTGACCGCGTTCGGCGTCTTCGCCCTGGGCGAGACGATGTACGCCCCCGTGCTCAACCCGCTCACCGCCAGCCTCGCGCCGGCAGGCATGGTCGGCACCACCCTCGGCGTCTTCTCCGCGCTGCAGACCGGCGTCTCCGCAGCCGGCCCGCTGCTGGCCGGCCTCGCGCTCAGCGGGGGCACCGGGGGAGTGTTCCTCGCTGCGCACGTCGGCATCAGCGTCCTCGCCGTGGGCTCCGCCTGGCGGCTGTGGGTCCTGCTGCGCGGCACGGCGGCCGAGGCACCTGTCGCAACCCACCCCGAGCCGGCGCCTGCGCCGGTAGCCTGATCCCACCACCAGGGGACCAGGGGACCAGGGGAAACAGCCATGCCATCTGCGCGGCCGCGCGCGCTCGTC
>NZ_JBTCWL010000103.1:0-9158 GCF_054325275.1 Oryzihumus sp. | reverse complement strand
GCAGCGCACGGCCGGAGAGGTCATCTTCGCCATCGCCCGCTCGGTCGGCTGGGTGGCCCACGCCCTGGAGGAGTACGACGAGACCCCGCTGCGGTTCCGGTGGCATGGTCGCTACCGCGGCCCGCAGCCCCCGCAGCCGGTGCCCACCGCCTGAGCACCGCCGCGCGAAAACCGGGCGAGCCGGGATCGTTGCGCCGGTAAACTGAGCCCACCGCCAACCCCTCCGACCGTGGTCGGACCATGGCGTCCTCCCGCTCCCCCACCACGTCCCCGGGACCTCGCCATGCCTGTTGCCCTGCGCCGCCGCACGCCCGCGGCCGCCGAGACCACCCCCGGCCGGGAGATCGCCCGGATCGCGGTGCCGGTGAGCCTGGAGTTCGTGCTCAACCTGGTGCTCAATTTCGTCAACCAGGTGGTCGTGGGCACCCTGGGCGCGACGGCCATCGCCGCGGTCGGCTTCGCCAACAGCCTGGTGTTCATCCTCGTGCTCACCCTCGGCGCCCTCGGCGCGTCGGTGAGCATCCTGGTCGCCCGGGCGCACGGCGCGGACCGCCGCCACGACATGAACACCACGGTGTCCACCGCCCTGGTCGTCGCCGCCATCCTGGCCGCACTGTGCTCCCTCGGCCCGCTCCTGCTCTCCCACGACCTGCTCCGTGCGACCGGCGCGTCGGCGACCGTGGCCCACGCCGGCGCCGGCTATTTCCAGCTCATGGGCGTTGCCCTGGCCCCGGCCGTCCTGAGCATGCTGCTCAGCGGCGTCCTGCGCTCCACCGGCCACGCCCGCGCCCCGATGCTGGCCACCTCCGGCACCGTCCTGCTCAACGCCGCGATCGGCTACGCGCTGGTCACCGGCGCCGGACCGCTGCCGCAGCTCGGTGTCGCCGGGGCCGGCGTGGCGACGCTGGTCACCAACCTGCTCAAGCTCGCCATCCTCACCGCCCAGGTGTATGCCGTGCACCGGGTCGTGCGCTGGGAGCCACCGACGTTCCGCGGCGGGTGGCAGCCGGTGCTGCGGCCACTGCTCGTCCTCGCCCTGCCGCTCGGGGTGACCGAGCTGTTCTGGACCGGTGGGACCTTCCTCTACAACGTCGTGTTCCAGAAGCTCGGCGACCGGGCCCTGGCCGCGGCGCAGATCGCCGCCACGCTCGAGGGCGTCTTCATCGTCGGCAGCCTGGGCCTCATGAGCGCCACGACCGCCCTGGTCGGCCGCTCCGTCGGGCGGGGCGACGCCGACGCCGCCCTCGCCTGGGTGCGCCGGATCAAGGCGGCGGGCATCCGCACCGGCATCGGCTTCGGGCTGCTCTTCGCGTGCTGCGCGTTTCTGCTGCAGCCGCTCTACGGCCACGCCGGCCCGCAGGTCCGCGCCGCCGCCGCGGTCGGCATCCTCATCAACGCCGCGTTCCAGGTGGTCAAGGTCCGCAACATGATCATCGGCGCCGGCGTGCTGCCCAGCGGTGACGACGCCCGGGGAGTGATCCTCGGCGACGCCGGCGGCGCGTTCCTCGTCGGGCTGCCGCTCGCGGTGCTGCTCGGCCTGCACTCCCCGCTGGGGATCGCCGGCGTCTTCCTCGCCCGGGTCGTGGAGGAGGTGGCCAAGCTCGTCATCTTCACGTGGCGCGAGCGCCGCCTCGACTGGTCCGGTCTGGCCGCCGGGGCCCCGGCACCGGTCCCGCCTGCCGCGCCGTTGGCGGACGCCGACGTGGTCGCCGCCCAGGAGGTCAGTGAGGTGGCCGAGCTGGCCTCCCGCTGACCGGCCAGCGCTCCGCCGGCGTCAACTACGCTGCCGCACAAGCCGCACCAATCCGCTCACCGGGGCGCCTACGAACCTCTGCCGTAATCGTCCGAGCGGCACCGACCGCGCGCGCCGAACGGAAGGGACTCCCGGTGACGGCACGTCCACACACCCCCACAGACCACCGGACGCTGCGCGCTTCCTCCTGGCACGCAGCTGGAGGGGCGCGATGAAGCCGACGTCGTCGCGCCCCTCCGTGGCGGTGGTGGGCGCCGGCGTGTCGGGCCTGACCGCGGCCTACCTGCTCAACCGGACCCACGACGTCACGTTGTTCGAGGCGCAGGACCGGCTCGGCGGCCACGCCCACACCCACGACGTCACCGCCAGCGACGGCAGCCACCACGCCGTCGACACCGGGTTCATCGTCCACAACGACCGCACCTACCCGCTGCTGCGGCGCCTGTTCAGCGAGCTGGACGTGCCGGTGCGCCCCACCGAGATGAGCATGAGCATCCGGTGCGAGGGCTGCGGGCTGGAGTACGCCGGCGGCCGCGGCCTCAAGGGCATCCTCGCCCAGCGCGGCCGGATCCTGGACCCCACGTTCCTGCGCCTGCTGGGCCAGGTGAAGCGGTTCCACCGCCGGGCGAGCGCGTTCCTGGCCACGAGCAGCGAAGGCGACCTCACGACATACGGGGAGTTCCTGCGGCGCGAAGGCTTCTCGGAGTACTTCATCACCCACTACGCGGTGCCCGTCGTCTCCTGCGTCTGGTCCTCCGGCCAGGAGACCGCCTTGCTCTACCCCGCGCGCTACCTGTTCCGGTTCCTGGACCACCACGGCATGCTCAGCGTCACCGGCTCGCCGCAGTGGTACACCGTCACCGGCGGGTCCCGCACCTACGTCGAGCGGATCGGCGCGCAGCTGCCCGCGGTGCGCGTCAGCGCCGGCGTGCGCGACCTGACCCGCTGGTCCACCGGCGTCACCGTGGTCGACACCACCGGCGAGCGGCACGGGTTCGACAAGGTCGTCATCGCGACCCACGCCGACGAGGCCCTCGCGATGCTCACCGACCCGACCGACGACGAGGTCAGCACGCTCAAGGCGTTCACCTACTCCCGCAACGAGACCGTCCTGCACACCGACGCCTCGATCCTCCCTGCGGCGCGCCGGGCCCGGGCCTCGTGGAACTACCTCATGACCTCGTGCACCGACCTGCACGACTCCACCGTGGTGACCTACTGGATGAACCGGCTGCAGGGGCATACCTCCCCGGAGCAACACCTGGTCACGCTCAACGCGCGCGAGCGCGTCGACCCGTCCACAATCCTGGCCGTGATGGACTACGAGCACCCCATCTACACCCCCGAGGCGGTGGCGGCCCAGGGCTCGCTCGCGGGCCTCGCCAGCGACACCACCGTCTACGCCGGGGCCCACCACGGCTGGGGCTTCCACGAGGACGGCTGCCGCTCGGGGGTGGAGGCGGCGCGGCACTTCGGGGGCGACTGGTGACCCCGGCACTGCCGGCGCTGCCGGCGCTCGTCGACGGCTTCGTCTCGCACTCGCGCAAGGGCCCGGTCCGCCACTCCTTCCGGCACGGGGTCTACCAGTGGCTGGTCGACCTGGACGACCTGCCCCGTATGCCGCGCTGGCTGCGCCCGTTCGCCTCGTTCCGGTCCGTCGACCACCTCGGTGACCCGGCCCGCAGCATCAAGGACAACGTCGTCGCCTTCGCCGCCGGCGTGGGCGTGGACCTGGCCGGCGGGCGGGTGCTCATGCTCGCCAACGCCCGGGTCCTCGGTCACGTCTTCGACCCGCTGTCGGTGCACTGGTGCCTGGACGCCTCCGGCGACCTGGCCTGCGTCGTCGCCGAGGTGCACAACACCTACGGCGAGCGCCACGCCTACCTGCTGCGCCCCGACGGTGGCGGCACCGCGTGGACCGACAAGGAGCTCTACGTCTCCCCGTTCTACGACGTGTCGGGTCGCTACCAGCTCACGTTCACGCTGACCCCCGACCAGGTGGCCACCTCCGTCGTGCTGCACCGCGACGGCGAGGTCGCCTTCGGCGCCACGTTCCGCGGCACACCGCAGCCGGCCACGCCGCGCCGCCTGGTGGGCCAGGTGCTGCGCCGGCCGCTCATGCCCCAGCGGGTCACGGCCCTGATACGGGTGCACGGGGTCTGGCTGTGGCTGCGCCGACTGCCCGTTGCCCCCCGACCGCGCCACCGCGCCCAGGAAGGTGTCTGAGATGACCGCCGTCGCCCCCACGTCCCTGCGCTGGCCCGCGCTGGAGACGGTGCCCACCGCCCCGGTCCACGCCCGCGTCGCCCGCGTCCTGTTCGAGCGCGCCGTCGACCTCGTGCCGGTCCGAGCCACCTACCCCGACGGCCGGGTCGTCGGTGGCGGCGGCGCCGACTCGCCGGTCTTCGAGCTCGTGAACCCGGAGGCGTTCTTCGCCCGGATCGGCAAGGACACCAAGATCGGCTTCGGCGAGGCCTACATGGCCGGCGACTGGCGCCCGGGGCCGGACACCGACCTGGCCGACCTGCTGGCGCCGTTCGCGGCCAAGCTGAGCCAGCTCATCCCCGAGTGGCTGCAGCGGTTCCGCACCATCGTCGACGAGCGGCTGCCGCACCACGAGGAGAACACCCTCGAGGGCTCCCGGGAGAACATCCACCGGCACTACGACCTGAGCAACGACCTGTTCGCGGCGTTCCTCGACCCGACGATGAGCTACTCCTCGGCGTGGTTCGAGGACGGCGACGACCTCGAGGCCGCCCAGCTGCGCAAGATCGACGGCATGCTCGACTACGCCGGGGTCGGCGAGGGCACGCGGGTCCTGGAGATCGGCACCGGCTGGGGCGCGCTGGCCCTTCGCGCCGCGCAGCGCGGCGCCCGGGTGCTGACCATCACCCTGTCGGAGGAGCAGGCCGAGCTCGCCCGCGAGCGCATCGCCGCCGCCGGGATGACCGACCGGGTCGAGGTGCGCCTCCAGGACTACCGCGAGGTCCAGGGCCAGTTCGACGCCGTCGTCAGCGTCGAGATGATCGAGGCCGTCGGCGAGAAGTACTGGCCGACCTACTTCGCCACGATCGACCGCCTTCTCGCCCCCGGCGGCCGGGTCGCGATCCAGTCGATCACCATGGCGCACGAGCGGATGCGGGCCACGCGGCGCACCTACTCCTGGATCCAGAAGTACATCTTCCCCGGCGGGATCATCCCGTCCCTGCAGGCGATCGACGAGACCCTTGCGGGGCACACCAGCCTGCGGGTCGCGCAGCGCCGCGAGCTCGGATGGCACTACGCCGAGACCCTGAAGCAGTGGCGCGGCCGGTTCCTCGCCGAGTGGGACCACGTCCGCACGCTCGGCTTCGACGACACGTTCCGCTCGATGTGGGAGTTCTACCTGGCCTACTGCGAGGCCGGCTTCCGCACCGGCTACCTGGGCGTCAGCCAGCTGCAGATGGTCCGCCCGTAGTGGACCTCGAGGGCCGGGTCGCCTGGGTCGTCGGCGCGTCCAGCGGCATCGGCGCGGCCGTGGCCCGCGAGCTGGCTGCCCGGGGCGCCCGGGTGGCCGTCTCCGCCCGGCGTGCCGACCGGCTGGCCACCGTGGCCGAGGGGCGCATGCTCGTGGCGCCCGCGGACGTCACCGACCGGGCTCAGGTCCATGCCGCAGCGGCACGGGTCGAGGCCGAGCTCGGGCCCCCAGACCTGGTGCTGCTGTGCGCCGGGCACTGGCAGCAGATGCCGGCCGGCACCTGGGACGCCGACTCCTTCGAGCGCCACCTCCAGGTCAACCTCGTCGGCATGAGCAACGGCATCGACGCAGTGCTTCCCGGCATGGTCGCCCGTCGCGGGGGCGTCATCGCGGGCGTCGCGTCGGTGGCCGGCTACCGGGGCCTGTCGGGGGCCGAGGCCTACGGCGCCACGAAGGCCGCCCAGATCAACCTGCTGGAGTCGCTGCGACTGTCGGTGCGCCGGAGCGGGGTACACGTGACCACGATCTGCCCCGGCTTCGTGCGCACCGGGATGACCGAGGTCAACGAGTTCCCCATGCCGTTCATGGTCGAGCCGGACCAGGCGGCGCGGGCGATCTGCGACGGGCTGGAGCGCGACCGGACCGAGATCGTCTTCCCCACCCGGATGGCGGTGCTGATGAAGCTCGCGCGGTTCGTGCCGGCCGGCGCCTGGGCCCGGCTGCTGGCCGGCCGCAGCTAGCTGCCGGTCTCGCGCCAGGCCTGGTGCAGCAGCTGGGCGAAGACCTCCACCGGCTGGGCGCCGGACAGCGCCACGGACCGGTTCGCCACCACGAAGGGCACCGTGGTGATGCCCAGCTCGCGGGCGGCGGCCTCGTCGGCGCGCACGTCCTCGGCGTAGTCGTCGGAAGCGAGCACCGCCGCCAGCACGTGCTCGTCGAGCCCGGCCTCGGCTCCCAGTCGCTGCAGGGTGGAGATGTCGTCGAGGACCTTGCCCTCCTCGAAGTGGGCGGCGAACAGGCGCTCCTTGACCGCGGCCTGCAGGGCCGGCCCGCCCTGGGCCAGCCCCATGTGCACCATCCGGTGCGCGTCGAAGGTGTTGGTCCACACGGCCCGGTCGAAGTCCATCCGCAGGCCCTCCTCGCCCGCGGCCCGGGCGACCCGTGCGCTCATGGCCCGGCCCGCCTCCGGGCCTCCGCCGTAGCGGCGCCCGAGGTAGTCGTAGACGGGGACGCCCTCCCCGACCGGGGTGCGCGGGTCGAGCTCGTAGGAGCGGTAGCGCACCTCGACCAGCGCCGGCCGCTCGAACGCGGCGATCGCGTGCTCGAGCCGGCGCTTGCCCAGGTAGCACCAGGGGCAGACCACGTCGGACCAGACCTCGAGGATGATGCCCGGCGTGCGGTCCGTCGCCGTGGGCGCTGCGGCTTCCGTGCGCGTGGTGCTCATGGCCCCATTGTCCCAAAGACCCGGCAACGCCGCAGGCCCCGAACCCGTGCTGGGTTCGGGGCCTGCGGCGTCATGCTCAGGCTGGGTGCCTGCGAATCAGGAGAAGCGGCCGTAGGTCACGTCGCTGGTCCAGATCGCGCGCTTGGAGACCACCGCGCCGGAGTGCGGGGCGTCCCACATCATGCCGCCACCGGCGTAGATGCCGACGTGGTGGGCGGGGTTGCCGAAGAAGACCAGGTCACCCGGCTGCGGGTTGCTCACGCGGGTCGCAGCCATGCGCTGCTCCTCGGCCGTGCGCGGCAGCGAGATGCCGATCTTGTTGAAGACGTACTGGGTGAAGCCGGAGCAGTCGAAGCCGGACGGCGTGGTGCCGCCCCACTCGTAGGGGACACCTGCGTACATCGCGGCGATGCCGAGCACGCCGGCGGCCGGCGAGGGCAGGTTGATCGCCATGCGGTCGGTGCTGCGGCTGACCGTCTCCACGGCGCGGTGCACCGGGGCGGCCTTCGGGGCGGTGGCGTCGAAGCCGACCTCACCGAAGGAGGGCGCAACCGGGGTGGCGGCGGTGCTCGGGGCCGAGACCGCGACCGTGCCGGGGGCGTTGGTCGGGGTGGCTGCCTCGGGAGCGTGCGTGGCCGGCGCGGCCGAGGCGGGCATGCTGAACGAGGCCACCAGACCACCGGAGACCGCGAGGACCGCGGAAGCCTTGGCGGCGGGCTGGCCGGAACGGCCAAGAGCAGACGTCAGGGCAGTGGTGGTCGTCTGGCGACCTGCGGCGCGGTGGCGCCCGGCATGGTGCTTCGACACGTGAAAAGACCTCTCCAGTGCCTACGAGGTGAGCTGTCGGGTTCGGGTGGGAGGTATGCACCCGGCCCTGAGGCAGCCATCCGACCTGGGTCGGCCAGCCGCCTGAGGGCTTCACCCCAAGGGGCGTCTCACGACGCCCCGCAAGTGGGTCCCCCGCTCCTGCCAAACGGTGTGTGAACTCATCTCGAACGTGGCGGCAGGATTCGGCATGCCACATCGAGAGCTTCCTCCAGGGGGAGAGCAAGCGATGCCACCGTACACAGACCAAAGTCCCTTGTCACATCGAGGTCACGGGCGTGTCGGAGACCTGGCGGCGTCGTCGGCGACGTCGCAGGTCAGCGAGTTGCGCACCCCTTGAGATGGGGACGAAATGGGGCAAACTCCCCCGCCCCGGGTTCGGGCGTGTCGCCATGCACGGCGACAGTGCCGGCCCTCGGACCGGTCCTGCCACATGCTGACGAAGGCCTCACCGGGGACGCCCGGCGAGGCCCCAACACCTCAGACGGCGGCCGCGAAGACGTGCGCCGCCGTGCTCTCCGGCAGCGACACCCCGGCCGCGTCCTCCGCGCCGTCGCGCACCACGATCACGCGACCGGCCTCGCGCCGGATCCGGACCCGCCGGCCCGGCAGCAGCCCGGCCACGGTGAGCAGGCTGAGCGCCTCGTGGTCCACCTGGACCGGCTCGCCGATCCGGCGCACGGTCACCACGCTGGGCTGGTCGCCGGCGAGCACGGCCAGGCTGCTCACGCCCAGCCGGAAGTCCTCCCCGGCCTCCTCGCCGAGCTCGTCCAGGCCCGGGATCGGGTTGCCGTAGGGCGACTCCCGGTGCTCGCCGATGAGCTGGAGGATCTTGCGCTCGACCCGCTCGCTCATGACGTGCTCCCAGCGGCAGGCCTCGTCGTGGACGTACTCCCACTCCAGGCCGATGACGTCGACGAGCAGCCGCTCGGCCAGCCGATGCTTGCGCATGACCCGTGTGGCGATCCGGCGGCCCTCCTCGGACAGCTCGAGGTGACGGTCGCCGGCCAGGCTCAGCAGCCCGTCGCGCTCCATCCGGGCGACGGTCTGGCTCACCGTGGGGCCGGAGTGACCGAGGCGCTCCGCGATGCGGGCACGCAGCGGCGGGATGCCCTCCTCCTCCAGCTCGTAGATCGTCCGGAGGTACATCTCGGTGGTGTCGATCAGATCCGTCACAACGCATAGCCTCTCATTTGTGCCCGACACCGTGCTCTGGCTTCGGCGTGACCTGCGCCTGGCCGACCTGCCCGCCCTCGGGGTCGCCCACGAGGCCGCGGACGGCTCGTCCGTCCTGCCGCTGTTCGTGCTCGACCGGCGGCTGTGGGACGGCTCCGGCGCGGTGCGTCGCGCCTGGTTGAACGCCTCCCTGCGCGCCCTCGATTCCCGGTATGACGGAGCCCTGGTCGTGCGCGTCGGTGACCCCGCGCAGGTGGTCCCCCAGGTGGCCCGCGAGGTGGGCGCCGCCAGCGTGCACGTCAGCGCCGAGAGCACCCCGTTCGGCCGGCGCCGCGACGAGGCCGTGCGCCGTGCACTGGGCGAGCAGGACTGCGCGCTCGAGGCGACCGGCACGGCATACGCGGTGGGGCCGGGGACGCTGACGACCGGCGGCGGCACGCCCTACCAGGTGTTCACCCCCTTCTCGCGCGCCTGGCGCGCGCACGGCTGGCCGCAGCCGGCAC
>NZ_JBTCWL010000102.1:0-9344 GCF_054325275.1 Oryzihumus sp. | reverse complement strand
TCCGTGCGGGGTCTTGCCGTAGCCGATGGACAGGATGATCGCGTCGCGCTCGTCGCCCTGGACGCGCTCGAGGTTCTTGACGAAGAACCGCTCCGGCGCGGACTCGTCGAAGAACGAGCCCACCCCGTCGGCGTCGGCGAGGGCGGCGCGCAGGGCGTCCTCGATCCGCGCGGCGTGCCGCAGGCCGAGCGCGATGACGCCGAGGGACTCGGTAGGCCGGCGCCGGGCGTGGTCGAGCACGAGCTGGACGACCCGGTCGACCTCGGCCTCGGTGCTCTCGATCGCCTCCTGACCGGGTGGGGCCAGGGCGGAGCCGTCGACCAGCTCCAGCCGCACGACCGGGTCGGTGCTGGTGCCGGGGAAGGTCACCAGCGAGCCGTGGTAGACCTCCTTGTTGGCAAACGCGATCAGCCGCTCGTCCAGCGAGCGGTAGTGCCAGGTGAGCCGGCGCACCGGCAGCGCCGCGGTGAGCACGTCGAGCACCGACTCGAAGCCCTCGGTCAGGGCGTCGGTCTCGGGCGCGCTGACGTCGTCGTCCGCCGAGGTGAAGAAGCTGGTCGGCGGCAGCTGCCGCTCGTCGCCGGCGACGACGACCTGGGTGGCCCGCGAGATCGCCGAGACCGCCTGCGCCGGCGGGATCTGCGAGGCCTCGTCGAAGACCACGACGTCGAACCAGCGCCCCGGCGGCAGCACCGAGGCCACGACCAACGGGCTCATCGCCCAGCACGGCTTGACCGCGGTCAGTACGTCCCCGGCGCGGGGCAGCATCTCCCGCAGCGGGCGGTGGCGACGGGACTTCGACGCCTCGGCGCGGACCAGGGCCTCCTGGTCGGGGTGGTCGGCCAGGACCTCGCGCAGGCGGCGGCCGACGGCGCCCCGGACCCGGTCGACCGCGCTGTCGAGGTGGGCGTGGTCGGCCTCGATGTACTCCGCGCCGATCCGCCGCAGGAACTCCCCGTCGTGGGCGCCGTAGGCAGGGTCGCGGACGGTGATGTCGTCCAGCAGCGAGGTCCACCAGACGAAGTCGACCTCCGGGGCCACGTCGTCGACGAGCACCCCACGGGTGGCGAGGTCGTCGACCAGCGGCCCCATCCCGGCGGCGCGCAGCTCGTCGAGCACGGTGACCACCCGGGGCACCACGGACAGCCGGTCGGGCCGGGCGGCCAGCATGGCGAGCCGCTCCTGCAGCTCCTCCAGCGGAGCGTGGAGCAGGTCGCCACCGCCGGAGGTCGGCGCGAGCCGATCCCCCAGCCACGCCAGGTCGCCGGCCAGCGTCGCGTAGGTGCGCTCGACCTCCTCCAGCCCGAGCGGGACCTCGGGGCGGGCGCCGGCGCCGGCCAGCTCCTGCCAGCGCACACGCTGGCGCTGCGCCAGCTGCAGCCGGGTGTGCAGGTCCGGCGGCACGGCTCCCGGCCGCAGCAGCCGCCGCGCCTGTCGGCGCAGGCGGCGCCGAGCCCACCAGCCCAGCTTGATGCCGTGCTCGGAGCGGTATGCCGAGGTGCCGGTCGCCGCGACGAGGTCGACCAGGGGCACGTCGAAGACCTCGGGGCGGAACACCTCCAGCGTCTGGCGGACCTGCTCGAGGACGTCGAGGGCGTCGGCCCAGGCGGAGGCCGTGCCCGCCTCGGGGATCCCGGCCTCGCGCAGCGTGGCGCCGAGCTGCTCGCGCACCGCTGCCAGCCCGCCGGACCCCAGCCGGCTGCAGATCTCCAGCGCCTGGGCGGCCTCCTCCGGGGAGGTGACGCGCGCGGCATACCAGGGGTCGTCCTCGAGCCCGGGGGTCCAGGCGCCGAGCGAGGCGGCCTCGGTCAGCGAGCGGCTCAGCTCGGCGACCCGGTCGCGGGACAGCGAGCGCAGGGCGTCGCCGTGGATGCGCACGTGGGAGGTCGGCGAGTGCGGTCGCGAGGACAGCGCCGCCAGCGCGAGCTGGGCCTCCCAGGCACTGACACCCCATGGCTCGCGCTTCTCGTGCAGGGCGCGGGAGTGCTCGACCAGCCGGGTGCGGCGGTCGACCAGGGTGCGCGCCACCTCGGCGGTGTCGGGCTCCCCGGCCTCCACCGCCCG
The DNA here is from genome assembly GCF_054325275.1 of Oryzihumus sp. Classification (NCBI taxonomy): domain Bacteria; kingdom Bacillati; phylum Actinomycetota; class Actinomycetes; order Micrococcales; family Intrasporangiaceae; genus Oryzihumus; species Oryzihumus sp. The sequence goes on along the minus strand of NZ_JBTCWL010000102.1, from coordinate 7,280 downwards.
GTCGAGGGTGTCCCCGACCTCGCGGGCCAGCCGGCGCCGGTTGGTGGCCCCGTCGTAGGCGTCGAGCACGAGGTCGCCGAGGCCGAGGCGGTCCAGGCGGCTGACGACGGCGTCGATGGCGGCGCGCTTCTCGGCGACGAACAGCACCCGCCGTCCGTCGCTGGCCAGGGCGGCGATGAGGTTGGCGATGGTCTGGCTCTTGCCGGTGCCCGGCGGGCCCTTGACGACGAGGTTGGCCCCGGAGCGGACCGCCTCGATCACCGCGTGCTGGGAGGAGTCGGCGTCCAGGACGAGGTGCTCGCGCTCCGGGTCCTGGTCGACCGCGAGCTGCGGCACGCTGGTGCGCACCGCCCGCAGCGCGCCCGGGTCGCCGGCCAGGGCCGCGACCACGTCGTGGTCGGCGAGGGTGTCGAGCTGCGCCGCGAGGTCGGCGACCATGGGCAGCTTGGCGTAGGAGAAGGTGCCGAGCACCAGCCGCGGCACGATGGTGAAGCCGGGCACCTCCTCGCAGCCCGCGGCCAGCGCGGAGAACACCGGGGCCGCGTCGAACGCGCCGGTGACCGTGGCCATGTCGGCGAGCGCGTCACCGTCGACCTCCAGGCCCTGCTCGGAGCGCAGGTAGTGCTCCAGCACCGGGTTGAGCTCGACGTCCGGCCCCAGGTCGAGGTCGAAGTCGTCCTGGCTGGCGCCGCGCGGCCGCAGGACGCACGAGCGCAGCAGCACCGGCGCGGCCGGCGGGCGGGAGGCGCCGGCCACTCGCCAGCTGGCCATCCCCACCGCGACGAACCCGGCGGCGATACCCCGCTCCTCGTGCAGCTCGGTGGTCTTGGCTCGGATGACGCGGGCCCGGCGGCGGGCCTCGGCCAGCGCGGCCGGCTCGCGGAACAGGTCGGACAGCCGGGTCGGACGCCCCGCGAGCAGCATCGCCAGGCCGCCGGGGTGGGCGGTGGTCAGGTCGAGGGTGCCGGAGGGCAGGTCGCGGTACCAGAGCAGGGTGTTGCGGCCGCCGAGGTCGACCAGGTGTCGCTGCCAGGCCTGCACCGCCGCCGCCACGCGCTCCCCGCGCGGGTCGGCAGACCCCTCCTCGGGCTGGTCCGGGTCCGGCGTCGCGTCCTGGCTCTGGGTCACCCCCGCAGGCTAACCAACCGGCGCGCCGAGCCCCCGGACGCGCGCCGTGGTCACCCCGAGCCGGCATCTCGGCGGCCTCACGCGGACCACACCTGGCGGAACTTGCCGCTCCGCGGGTCGGGCCCGGGGGCGCCGACGCCGGTTCCACCGCGACCGCGTCGGCTCCGTGGTCGCGGAGGAACTTCGTCAGCCGGTCCTCCACCGCAGCCCACACGGCGGTCCGCTCGGCGCCGGGCCTCGGCTCTACCGCGACGGTCAGCGTCGTCGGCCGGTCCGGATCGCCTGGAAACGGCGCACACCGGGGGTCTCCTCGATCACAGGGTCAGGCAGTCCTCACCGGGTGCAGCACGATCTACCGCGGCGAACTCGGTCGTGACGGACCCCCCCTGTCTCCGGCGGAGCCACCTGAGGAGGCTCCGGCCCCAACCTCGTGGCGTCACGTAAGCCGTCCCAGGCTTCGACAGGCTGTGGTGGGCGAAGCCGGTTCGCCCCGAAAGGTGGTGCCGCGTAGGGGATTCCCAGGAAGGCGTGCACGCCCTCGGTCACGGTGCCGCGCACCTCGCCATGGACGGTCTTGAGCACTGCACCCATACGCCCCACGGTCCGGCCCCTGGTGGCGGCGCGGTCCAGGCGAAGGTCCCGGGGTCAGCCGGCGTGCGCGGGGAGCCGGGTCCTCACGGTCGTCGACGCGGTGTGCCAGCCAGGCGGAGGCGACCATGACGGCGCCGAGCACCAGGCCCAGCGCGCGGTAGCCCGACCAGGCGATGACGGCTCCGCCGAGCAGGGCGCCGAGCAGATATCCCGTCTGGGTGGCACCCGTCCGGGCCGCCGCCATCGCGGCCGGACGGCTCGGGAGCTGGACCAGCCCCAGTCCGGCGGACGCGGGGGTGCGCACACCCGCCGCCAGACCCAGCAGGCAGAAGACCAGCACCGACAGCCACGCCGAGCGCGTGCCGTTGAGCATCACCGGCAGCAGCCCAGCCATGACGAGCGCCGAGCGCACCACGAGCCGGCGTCTCGGCATCCGCGCGGCCAGCCGGCCGGAGCGCGTCGCGGCGGCGAGGTAGGCGGCAGCGCCGGCGGCCAGGAGCCACCCGGCGGTCGCCTCATGGACGCCCAGCCCGTCGATGAACCACGCGCCGGCGAAGGTCAGCAGAGCGGTCCAGCTCGCGTACCCGGTCACTTCAGCGGCGATCCAGCGCCGGGCCGAGGCCTCGGTGAGCGGCGCCAGCAGCGAGCCCGGCATCGGCCTGGCGGGCAGGGGCAGCGCCGAGCGCGCCAGGACGAGGGCGCAGACGGCGATCGCCGCGGGGACCGCCAGGGCGGCCCGCCAGGACACCCATGCGGTCACCCCGGCGGCGATCGGGTTGACGACGATCCACGCCATGGCGTTGGCCGACGCGACATATCCCGTGGCCCAGGCGCGGCGCTCGGCCGGGAATGCCGCGAGCCCGGCGAACCCGCCGGAGAGGAGGAGCGCGAACGCGACACCCACCAGGAGGTGGGCGGCCAGGAACAGCGCGACCGTCGACGTCGCCGCGACCGTCGCGCAGGCGGCCAGCGCCAGCCCCGAGCCAAGGGCGAGCATCCGGGGCACCGAGACCCTGTCCACGCGGGTGCTGATCACCACCGAGGCGGCGATGGACACCGAGGCCGTGACCGCGCGGGCCTGTCCGACGGCGCTGACCGAGGCGCCGAGGTCGTGGCTGATGGCGACGATGGTCGGCCCCAGGAACACCAGCAGCGCCTGGGAGGCCATCGTCGCCAGGACGAGTGGCGCCAGCGGGCGCCACGGCGAGGCAGCCACGACTCCGACTCTGGCACCCGACTGGGTCGTGTCACCAGCGCCCCGCGCCGGCCGCGTCGGTCGTCACGGGCCGCTGCGGTGGATCCGCTGGATGGTGACGACCCCGAACGCCAGCAGCAGGAAGCCTCCGAGAGTCACGAGCACCCAGCCGAACGGTGAGCCGACGACGAGCGCGAGGGGGTAGCCCACGGCATACGCCAGGACCGTCGCGACCCCCAGCACCAGCTGCGCCCGGTCGGGGCGGAACGGGCTGCGCGGGGGCATCACGCACCACCTGGCGGGCCACCGGGCGGCTCCTGTGCGTGCAGCCGCGCCAGGTACTCCCGCCACGCGGCCAGCTGCGGGTCCGCTTCGGCACCGGGATCCGGGTGGCGGGGCTGCAGGTCCGCGGGCCGGCCGGTGCGCCCCTGGTGTCCGGGGGTCTGCTCGTGGACCAGCTTCCGCCACATGTAGGCGGCGTACCCGGCGATCACCGGCCACTCGAACGCGTAGACCCAGCTGAGCTGGTTGCCGGCGCGGGCGCGGGCCAGCTCGAAGGCAGCCGCCGCAAGGCAGGCCGGGATGGCGACCGCGGCCAGGACGTTGAGGCGCCGGACGCGCCGCCGCTCGCCGGACGTCCTCACCACCTCCGGCCCGGAGACCCCGGGCCGCTCCGCCCGGCTCACGAGGCGGCCGGTCCGGTCAGCCCGGCCGCAATCTGGCGGTCGATGCGCCGCCCCTTGCGAGCCTCCGCGCGCAGCCACGCCTGTATGGCGACCGCGATCCAGAGCGCGCCGATGACCATGCCGGAGCACCACATGAGGCCACCGCCGAGCTGCTGGTCACTCAAGGCGTCCAGGCCGAACGGCCGCGGGGACACGGCATACGCGGGGTAGAGCACGCTGCGGGCGGTGTAGATGAAGAACCCGGTCATGGCCTCCGGGCCCATCATGAGCACCAGGGAGGCCACCTTGGCCAGGGGCGAGGGACCGTGCGGCACCGGGTTCGCCCCGATGAGCGGGTAGAAGTACAGCAGCGCCACACCGAGGTACAACGGGTGCTCGACGTAGTCGTGCACCACCTGGTGGGTCACCGCGTAGTTGTAGAACGGCGTGAAGTGCGTGCCGATCAGCGCCCCGGCGAACAGCACCCAGGTCAGGACCGGGTTGGTGAGCAGCCGCACGGGGCGACTGCGCAGCGCGGGGACGAGCAGGCGGCGCCGGGTGTCCCGCCCGGAGGTCCGCAGGGCCAACAGCACCGGTGCACCCAGGAGCAGGAGCGGCGCGACCAGCATCATGATGGTGATGTGCTGGACCATGTGGGCCCAGAACAGCTCGTCGTCGTAGGCGCCGACCGGGCCCATGACCACGAACGCCAGGAGCGCGAGACCCGTCAGGAAGGACGAGGTGCGCCAGCGCGGCCAAGGGGGTTCAGGCCGCCGGTGGGTCAGCCGGCGCACGGCCCACAGGTAGGACGTCGCCGCCGCGATCACCGCCACCGCCGGGACGAGCGCCAGGTCCCACCTGCTGAGGAAATCGAGGACTTCCTTCACGTCTCGGATGGTAGGTCCGCGGGCGGGCGGCGATCCGGGACCAAGGCACCGGACGAACCGTCCCCGGGGCGGCCGTCCGCCCGGGCCGAACGCCTGCCAAAGGTCCCTTCGCCCACAACCTGCGCCGGGTCGACGCTCGGATCAACGACCGAGTCGGGGTGGGTCCTCCGCGTCGGCAGGGTCGCCGGGTACAGCCCGGAAGTGAGGTCAGACGGATGCGCATGCTCATAGGTGCCTCGGCAACCGTCCTCGGCGGAGTCGTCGCCGTGGGGGTGGTCGGCACGTCGCTGGCCCATTCCGCCCCGACCCCTCCGCCGCTGCGGGCGACCGTCCAGGGCATGGCCAACACCCCTCAGGGGCAGCTCCCCCACGCCTTCCTCACCCTCCAGACGTGGCCGGACAGCATGGCGGGACCGCACGGCAAGGACGGCGGGGCCCAGCCGGGCTGGGTGACCTACGGCCCGACCACCAACCTGTCCGTCCCGGCGCACAGCCTGGTGACGGTCACCATCCAGCAGTACGACACCGGCGGGGAGATCACCAATCCGTACTTCGCCCAGGTGCACGGGACCGTCGACGGCAAGGAGGTCGTGGACGGCAAGGCAGTGACGGGAGTCGACCCGGCGCACGTCGGGCACACGTTCACCCTGCACAGCCTCGTGACCAACCAGGATCCGCTGTTCGTGTCGGTTCCGGTGCCCGCCGTCGCGGACGACGCCCCGGCGCTCGCGAACGGCTACCCCAAGCCGCACACGGTCGTCTTCTCGTTCCTGACGAAGGGACCCGGCAACTACGTGTTCCAGTGCGAGTTCCCCTGCGGTGACGGCTATTACGCGAAGTTCGGCGGCCCCATGTCGACGCAGGGGTACATGGCAGGAACCGTCACGGTGACCGGGACGGCCGCGACGACAGCAGCGGGGGCAGGCCAGTGAGGGGCGGGACACGATGACCGCGACCGAGACGCCCGTCGGCGCCGAGCCACCCCGGACCCCAGCCCCCGCCGAGAGGCCGGGCTGGCGGCGCCCACCCGTCCTGCCGATCCTGGTGCTCTGGCTGGTCTACACCGTGCTCCTGCTGCTGTTCGCCCTCTTCGTCCCTGCTCGGGTCATGGGTCCTCCCGCGTCACCGACGATGCGAGAGATCGAGTCGACGGTGACGTCATTCAGCCTCGCCTCCGCCCCGGTGGCGGCGATGGTCTGGGCCATCCTGACCTACAGCCTCCTGGTGTGGCGCTACCCGGGCAAAGGGGCGCCGGCAGAGGACGCACCGCCGATCCGCGGCAACAACAAGGTCCTTGCCACCTGGCTCGTCACCTCCACCGCACTGTGCCTGTTCCTCCTGATCTGGGGTCTCGTCGTGCTGGCTCCGCCGGCCAGCGTGGCCAGCACCACCACGCCCCCACTAGTCGTCAACGTCACGGGCCAGCAGTGGACGTGGACGTTCGACTACCCGGGCACCGGACACCAGGTCTCGGACGAGCTCTACCTCCCGGTCAACCAGCCGGTGCAGTTCCACGTCACCTCCAAGGACGTCATCCACTCGTTCTGGATCGTCGAGATGGGCGTCAAGATCGACGCCAACCCGGGCCAGACGACCACCGCGAACGTAACGCCCGACAAGCTCGGCACCTTCACCGTCCGGTGCGCCGAGCTGTGCGGGCTCTACCACTCGTACATGCAGACCCCGGTGCACGTGTTGAACCGGACCGACTTCGCCGCCTGGCTGCGGACCGCGCAGAAGGCGGCGTCATGAGGCGACCCACCCGGAAGGGGACGTCATGGCGACGATGACCACGCAGGGACCGGTCGCGGCACCGGTGCCGGGCACAGGGGGCGGCTTGATGCGCCGCCTGAGCGTCGTCACCGGTGTGGTGCTCGGCGTCGCCCTGGCGTTCCTGGGCTGGCTGGTCTCCAACTCCCTGCTGCCCTCGCCGGAGGAGGGCAACCACAAGACCGACGCCGTCACCCTGATCACCCTGACCTGCTGGGCCATCGGTTTCCTGGTCGGTGTCGGCGCGTTCGTGGGGCCGTTCCGGTGGCTGCTAGGCCGTGACCTGTCGCACGAGGACGAGGAGTTCATGGCGGGCAAGGACGAGGGGGTATGGCGCTACTTCCGGTTCACGACCGACCACAAGGTCGTCGGGATGCAGTACCTCGTCACGACGATGGCGCTCTTCGCCGTCGGCGGGACGCTGGCCATGCTCATCCGGACCAACCTCGCGCGCCCCAACTCCGAGATCGTGGGCCCGCTCAACTACAACGAGCTGGTCGGGCTGCACGGCATCATCATGATCATCGCGACGATCATCATGGTCAGCGGGCCGTTCGGGAACTTCATCCTCCCGATCATGATCGGGGCGAGGGACATGGCCTTCCCGCGGCTGAACGCCCTGAGCTACTGGCTGCTCTTCGCCGCGGTCCCGGTCCTGCTCTCGGCGTTCTTCCTCGGTGGCATCCCGACCGGGTGGTCGGCCTACGCCCCGCTGTCGGACCAGGCGCCCCCGGGCATGGACGCCTTCCTCGTGACCATCGTCATCTTCGGCGTCTCCACCGCGCTGGCCGGCGCCAACATCACCACGACCGCCGTCCGGATGCGGGCCCGGGGCATGACCTGGAACCGCACCCCGATCTTCGTCTTCGGCGTCGTGACCAGCGTCGCGCTGGGGCTTATCGCCTTCCCGATGTTCATGGTCGCCATGATCGAGCTCGGCATGGACCGCTCCCTGGGCGCCAACTTCTACGTCGCGTCGGGCGGGGGCAACCCCTGGCTGTACTCGAACCTGTTCTGGCTCATGGGTCACCCCGAGGTCTACGT
>NZ_JBTCWL010000101.1:0-10008 GCF_054325275.1 Oryzihumus sp. | reverse complement strand
CACGCTGGGCGGTGGCGGCACGGTCACGCTGGGCAGGGTCGGGGTGGGTGCCGGCGGAACCGTCACGCTGGGCGGTGGCGGCACGGTCACGCTGGGCAGGGTCGGGGTGGGTGCCGGCGGAACCGTCACGCTGGGCAGTGTCGGCGTCGGGACGGCCGGCACGGAGGGCGAGGACGGAACCGACGGCGCAGACGGCACGGAGGGCGAGGACGGAACCGACGGCGCAGACGGGACGGACGGCGAGGACGGAACCGACGGCGTGCCCGACACCGAAGGGAGCCCCGTGACGCCGGAGCCGCCCGAGCCGGTGCCGCCGACGGAAGAGGTCCCACCTCCGCCTCCGGCCGAGCCCGACCCGCCCCCGCCTGTGGTGCCGCCGAGCGGGGTGGGTCCCGGCAGCCGTGCGCCGCCCGCCGAACCGGACGGCGACGTGGGTCCCGGCAGCGAGGCGGGGCCAGGCATCCCCAGGCCGACCGGTGGGCGCTGGAGCTGGCGCGAGACCGACGGCAGCGCCTGGCTCGTGCGCACCGTGCTCTTGACGGCGCCGTGCGACGACGGATCGGGCAGGCCTGGCAGGTGAAGGTGCGGCACGACATACATGCCGATGCGGATGATCGCGTACGCCACCACAGCGGCCCCGAAGACGATGACGGACGTGCTGGTGAAGGACCTGTGGTTCAGACGCACGGGCGGTTCCTCTCGTTGGGGCTTCCTGTTGGGCCGACTTCCTCAGACGAGGTCGAGGCGTTCGGTGTGGACGCGCGACGAGGGGATCCCCAGACGCCGCAGTGCTGCGTGGACTCCGGCGACCATGGCCGGTGGCCCGCTCACGAAGTAGTCGAGGTCGGCCCGGCGACGCGGCAGGTGGGCCGCCAGCACGTGCTCGGTGAGCCGGCCCGTGCCCCCTGGCCAGCCGGGCGGTGGGCTCTCGAGCAGCTCGACGACGCTCAGCCGGAGGCGAGAGGCGATGTGGGCGATCTCGGTGCGGAACAGCAGCTCCTCGATGCGGTCGGCGCAGGTGAACAGCACGTGCTCGCGCTCGTCCCCGTCGGCGGCGAGCGCACGCAGGGTGCTCATGATCGGCGTGATCCCGACGCCGCCGGCGATCAGCACCAGGCCGGGCGCCCGGCGCGGTTCGGCCGTGAAGGCGCCGTGAGGACCGTCCACCCAGACCAGGCTCCCGGGCGCCACCCGCCGGGCGGCGGAGCCGTAGTCGCCGAGGTTCTCGACGGTGAACTCGAGCTCTCCGCTGCGCCGCGGTGGGGACGAGATCGTGAACGGGTGCTCGTCGAAGCCCAGCGGCGTGCGCCCGATGCGCACCCACGCGAACTGCCCGGGCCGGAACCGGGTCAGCCCGCGGTGCCCCCAGGGCTCGAGCACGAGGGTCGTCACGCTGGGGCTCTCGGCACGCAGCTCTCGCACCAGGTAGGGGTGGACGAGCGCCCGCAGCGGCCGCCACACCCACCGCCGGAGCCAGACGGCGAGCACCAGGGCGAGCAGGAACGTGAACCAGCGCGCGAACGCCGACTGCGCGACCAGGTGGCGCAGCAGGTAAACGTGCAGCCCGCAGAGCGCGACGGCGGCCATGGCGAGCAGCACGTGCAGGGCACGCCACACCTCGTGGGCGCGCCCCGCGGAGCGCCGTCTCCATCGGGAGGTGAGCACGAGCAGGATCAGGGCCGCGCCTCCGCCGACCGCGGCTCGTGTCGCCGGGCGCCCGCGGAGCGGGTCGAGCACGGCGCGGCCGGCAGGGTCGCCGAAGACGACGCCCGTGACGTGCACCAGGGCGAAACCCAGGGCCGACACGCCGAGGAGCCGGTGCACGCCCATGACGACGTCGATGCCCAGCCCCGAGGACAGGCTGCGGAGGCGCTTGGGCAGGATGAAGGTGACCGCGAGCAGCGACAGGGCGACCAGGCCCGAGGCCACGGAGACCTCGTATGCCGGGTTGGCGGCCCTCGGCGGGTCGCTCCGGAGAGCCAGGCCGAGGGGGACGAGCACCACGGCGAGGTAGAGGATCGCCGCCGTGGGGCGGATCAGCCTTCGTGCCACTCGTCATCCCAAGGGGTCGGGGACACCTGCTCCCCTGCCCCGTGGGCTGCCCGTGAGGCACTCGACGACAAGCCCCGGATTTTAGACGGGACGGTGGCCCACGACAAGGCCCCTGGTCCCGCCTCTCGTGCCGGGACCTGCGCCTTTGTGGGCCCGCGGGCACGAGTACGCCGGCCGGCCGCCTCAGGTGGCCACGGTCAGCACGTGGTGGCCGGCGGTCGTGGGCACGGTCACCTCCACGCCGCGGTTGGTGGTGGTCACCGTGTAGTCGCGGACGACCCTGCCGTCGAGGGTGACGGCCCGCGGGGTGGCGCCGCGGGGCAGCGTGTGCCCGATGACCACGGTGCCGGCCCCCACGCCCCGGCCGACGGTGACCTCGGTCCGGTAGCTGGTGCCGGCGTGGCTGGCCAGGACGTCCGCCGAGCCGCCGCCGAGGCGGATGTCGCGGCCGGCGACCGACGGCTGCCCGGCGGGCACCTGGGGCACGACCGTGAGCCGGCCCACGCCGAGGTCGGGGCGCACCCCGAGCCACTGGTGGACGACCGCCCACGCGGTCCCGTAGTTGCCCCAGGCCTGCATGAACATGGAGCGGCAGGTCCAGCAGCGGTCGATGTTCGCGCCCTGGTCGGGGGAGGGGAAGATCTCCGGCATCGCGCCCGGCTGCTCGTCGGGGGTGCCGCCAGTGGCCGGCTCGGCGAACATCGGCTCGGCCAGCGCGTGGGTGTAGCGGCCCTGCTGGTCCGCGCCGAGGCGGCCGTAGTTGCCCTCACCCACGGACTGGATCGACGTGGTCAGGCCGAAGATCACCTTCTCGCCCTGGCCGTTGGCGCCGCCGCCGCAGCCGGTGTGGAACAGCCCCGGGTTGAGGGGGGCCGTGCCGCTGAAGCAGTCGTTCTCCCGGCCCGCCAGGGCGGTGGTGCCGTGCTCGTACGGCGCGAGCCCCGGCTGCACCTGACCGCCCGGTGCCAGCTCCACCTCCATCGGCGTCTGGCCGATCCAGTGCTTCTGGAAGGACTGGACGTTGCCCGGGTCGGTGAGGGAGTCGGCGTACTGGCCGGCCGCCTGGTCCCACCAGGTGGGGTCGAACCGCTGCTGGAGCCGGCGGCCGAGGTCGCCGGCCCACGTCGCGGTCGCCGTGTCGCCCTTCGAGCGCGCCATGTCGGCCAGGTCGAACAGGCCGCGGATGAGGTAGACGGTGTTGTCGAGCTTCTCCGCGCCCATGCCCGTGCGCTCGACGTTGCCCAGCCCCTCGGGCCAGCCGTCGTGGTCGGCGTCCAACTGCGAGACCACGTAGTGCAGGTTGCGCTTCGTGAAGTCGTACATCTCGTCGCGGAAGCCGTTGTCGCCGGTCCAGCGCCACAGCAGCGCCACCGCGCTGGGGAACTTCACCGTCTCGTCGGTGTTGAAGTCGTAGGCCGTGGTCCCGTCGGGGTTGGTGTGCCGGGAGTCGTGGCCGAACCACGTCGAGCCGTCCGCGACCGTCTCGTGGGAGACCACGCCGGAGCGGTGGTTGAGGATGTCGGAGATGTCGCGCAGCGCGCGCAGGTGCGCCTTGATCGCCTCGAACTGCCCGACCGAGACCGCGGCGAAGGAGGTGTACTCCGCATCGGTGCCGAAGATCCACGGGTAGTCGGGGTAGCCCGCGCCGATCCACGTGGCCTCGGGGACGGTGCCCAGCGGCGCCGGGAACTGCTTGCCCTGGTCGGTCCAGCGGATCTGCAGGTCCTTGGCGCTGAGGGTCAGGTCGGCGAGGTTCTGCTTGCCCCAGTCGACGGCCTGCTGCACCAGCGGGTCGCCCGGCAGGGACAGCTTGGTGCGGTTGGCCAGCACGTCACGGGCGTGGACCTTGGCGGCCAGCTGGGCGGCGGGAGCCCTGAGCAACCCCGCGAGCTCCTGCTGCGCAGCGGCCTGGCCCTGGTCGGAACCGGCCACCCCGAGCCAGACGGTGGTGGACCCGCCGGCCGGCAGGGACAGCCGCCAGGTCAGCTCGCCACCGGTGCCGTGGCCGAACGGCCCGTCGTCGCAGGCGGACGGCTTGGGGTCGGCCGGAGCGCCCGGCTCGGTGCCGGTGCAGCGGTGCCCCGGCTGCGGACCCCAGTACTGCGACCCGATGGCACCGGACTGCGGCTGCTGGGCGGTCCCGACGACCGCTGCGTAGTGGTGCTCGGGGGCTCCGGGCAGGGCACCGTCGTCGGTGAAGACCAGGTGCCGACCGTCATACCGGCCCTGGTCGGGCAGGTTGTCGCTGGCGTTGGGCGTGACCCCGGTGAAGCCCCAGGGGTACTGCCCCATGAGCTCGGAGTGGGCGTCCACCTTCAGCGTCGTGGTCCGCGCGGCGCCGGGGTTGGTGATGGTCAGGCCGAACAGCGCGCCGCGGCGCCCGTCCGGCACCACGTCCGTGCGCCGCACCTGCAGCCCGGCGGTCTGCGGCAGGTCGTAGCGCGTGTAGCCGCGCCCGCTGGTGAACTTCGTGGCCGGTCCGACCCACTGGTCGTCCAGGCCGAACCACACGCCGTCGAGCAGCTTGACCGGCGGCGTCCAGATCCCGCCCATCTCGCCGGTGATGTGCCAGCCGTTGGCGTAGAACCGGCCGTCCTCGAACCCGAGGGAGTAGGCGCGCGTGCCGGCCGCGACCTCGCGGCGGTCCTGCAGCCGGCTCGTCGTCGACACCTCGCGGCCCGGCCCCGGGTCACCGGGCGGCGCAGCGGAGGCGGGCGCCTGGGTGAGGCCGGCCAGTGCGGGGACGAGCGCGGTGAGCGTCAGGGCGACGAGGGCTCTGCGGGACATGGGGGCCTCCGGGCATCGGGCCGACGCAGCGCCGCGCCGGAGGGGCCTGTCCGCCCGGACCCGGTCTGTGCCGGTTTGTCCTGTGTGCGCGGGACGCTACTCCTGCACCACCGACCCCACCACCGGACGGCAGACGCTTCAGCCCCGGGAAGCCCGCCCGATGACGTGTGCCGTCGGCGGCACCAGGCCCCCGGGGCTGTAGCCGAACCGGTCCAGCGCCTCCATGGCGAAGCCGGCCCCGGTGACCGCCCGCGGGGTGTCCCGGTTGGGGTGGCAGCCACCCGCCAGCCGGGTCCACACGGGGGTCGCCACGTCCTCCAGGAGGCCGACGAGCGCCGACCTGGACCGCACGTGCTCGTAGAACGCCAGCACCCCGCCCGGCCGCAGCACCCGGTGGGCCTCGGCCAGCACGGCGGCCTGGCTGTCGACCGAGCAGAGCAGGAGCGAGGCCACGACCGCGTCGCAGCTGCCGTCGGCCAGGGGCAGCGCCGCGGCGTCCGCCGCCACGACGGCGACCGGCACGGCCGCGGACCGGGCCAGCCGCGCGGCCTCGACCCGCAGGGTGGGCTCCGGCTCGACGGCGACCACTCGGTTCACCGAGGCGGGGTACCGCGCGAAGTTCAGGCCCTGTCCCGCGCCGAGCTCGCAGACCACCCCGGTGAGGCCGGCCAGCAGCCGGTCCCGGTGCTCGCCGACGCCACGCTCGTCTGCCTGCGGTGCCAGGCGCAGGTAGGCCCGGGCGAAACGCGGGTTCTCCAGACGCCGGCCCATGCCCCCGACCCTAGGCCGGGACGCCGCGCGGCACAGGTGGTTCGGGCTGTCTCAGCGGCCGAGCACGTGGGGACCGGACGGCATACCGGTGGTGAAGCGGGCCAGGCCGAACGACGCGACGTCCGCGTCCGGGGTGCGGCCCTCGGCCAGGTCGGCCAGCACGATGCCCATCAGCGCAGAGAACTTGAAGCCCTCCCCGGAGTCGCCGCACGCCAGCACCACCCCGCCGGGCAGCGTGTCGATGACGAACCGGCCGTCCGGCGAGTCGGTCCAGCAGCACACCTGCGCGTCGATGACCTCGCGGCCCACGGCTGTCAGCGTCCGGGCGACCCGCTGCGCCGTGTATGCCGTGAGCGCGGCGTCCGGGGTGCGGTCGCGGTCCGCGAGGGTCCAGTCCCGCAACGGGCGGTCCAGGCCGACCTTGAAGCCGACGCCGGGGGTGGGCATGGAGTACAGCCCCGGTTCGTCACCCCGCGGCCCGTCGAACAGGCACGGGTGCTCGTCGTGGGCGTGCGGATCCGCAGCCACCCCGAGGTGCACCACCTGCTCCAGGTGCGGGCGCAGCGGCAGGTCGACGCCTAGCCCGCGCAGGAGCTCCCCGGCGCCGGGGCCGGGGGCGAGGACGACGACGTCCGCGTCGAGGGCCGTGCCGTTGTCCAGGGTCGCCCGCGGCCCCGCCGGGCGCGGCTCGACGGACACCACCGTGCCGCCGACCCGCAGCGCGCCACCGAAGGCCTCGAACAGCCCGGCCTGCGCCGCCATCGACGCGGCCGCGAGCACCGGACCGGCCTCCTCCTGCCACACCGCGTCGCGACCGTCCGGCACCAGCCCGGGCACGATCCGTGCCACCGCGTCGGCGGCGACGACCTCGTGCGGCACGCCCTCGGCGGCCAGCGCCCCGACGACCGCGGGCAGGGACACGTCGTCGCGCCACAACAGGCCGCGTCGCAGGAACACCGTCGTCCCGCTGCGCGAGGCCAGGCGCTCCATCGCCTCGACGCTGCGCCGCGCCAGCCGCACCCGCACCGCGTCGGGGTGGGTCAGCCGCCACAGCCGGGTCGGCCCGGGAGAGGACGAGAGGGTGTTGGCCACGCCGAACCGGTCGACCAGCGTGACCTCGTGCCCGCGCGTGGCCAGCTCGGCCGCCGCCGGAAGCCCCCAGGCCCCTGCACCCACCACGACGCACCGCATGCGCGGCACCCTAGGCGGAGCGGCGACCCCGGCGCGCGCGCAGGTAGTCGGCCACGACGTACTCGCCGAGCCGGGAGACGTCGGGGGTGAACACCCGCCCGGCGGCCCGGCGCGCGACCGCGTCGACGAAGCGGGCCAGGCCGGGGTCCTCCCCGAGCATGAACACGTTGAGCGTCGCGCCGTAGCGGGCCAGCTCGTCCACCTGCGCCACGGTCGCCCGCAGTGTCGCGCTCGTGGGTGGCCACATGAACTCCGGTATGCCGTCCGGCCCGAGGTGCGCGGTCGGCTCGCCGTCGGTGACCACCAGGACCACCGGCTCGGCGTCGGGGTGCCGGCGCACGTGCCGCAGCGCGAGCATGAGCGCGTGCTGCAGGTTGGTGCCCTGCACCCACTCCGGCTCGACCTCGGCGAGCTGCACCGGGGAGAGTCGCCTGGCGGCGATGTTGAACCCGATGACCTGCAGGGCGTCCTGGCGGAAGCGGGTCTCCACCAGGTGCGACAGGGCCAGGGCGGTCTGCTTCATCGGGCCCCAGCGGCCTTCCTGCACCATCGAGAACGACAGGTCCACGCACAGCGCCACCGCCGCGGTGGTGCGCCGCTCGGTCTCGATGACCTCGAAGTCCTCCACCTCCAGCCGCACGCCACCGGCGCGGATCCCGCCGCGGCGCAGCGCGTTGCCGACGGTCCGGGCGGCGTCGATCGGGAGCTCGTCGCCGAAGACCCATGGCCGGGTCAGCCCGGTCGGCTCGTCGGCCTGGCCGGTGCGCTGCTCGTCGTGGTCGCCGCGGGCCGCGGCGTCCAGGTGGGAGAAGACCCGGCGCAGGGCGGTCTCGCCCAGCCGGCGGACCGCGCGCGGGGTCAGCCGCAGCCCCTCCTCGCCTTGGGTGAGGTAGCCCTGGCGCTCGAGCTCGCGCTCCAGCTGGCGCAGTGCCTGGACGTCCGCTGCCGCGGCCGACCCGAGCCGGCGCTCCAGCGTCTCGACGTCGACGTCGTCCAGGGTCGAGCCGGCATAGCCCTGGGACAGCTGGCGCTCCAGCGCCTCCAGGTCGGCCAGCTCCGAGACCGCCTCGACGGCCTCGCTGTAGCCCAGCGACGGGCCGCCGGGCTGCATGCCGACCGGGCGGCCCCGGTCCAGGCCGGGCCGCAATGCGCGCAGGTTGACCGAGAGCTGGCTCATCTGGGAGGCCAGGTCGGGGTCGGCCAGTGCCTCACTCATGAGCTGGGCCAGCTGTTCGCGCTGCTCTGGCGAGAGCGAGGCCATCATCCGCTGGGCGGCGGCCTGCCGCCGGGCGAGGGCGTCGATGAGCTCGTCGACGTCCTGCGGGTCCTCGGGGAAGAACTCGCCGTGCCGGTCCATGAACTCCCGGAACTGGTCGGTCGTGTCCTCGCCGCGGGCGTGGGCGGCCAGCAGCGCGTTGAGGTCGGCCAGCATGTCCTTGACCCGCTGCATCGTCTCCGGGTCGCCGCCCGACAGGGCCTGCTTCAGCCCGGCGAACTGGGCGTCGAGCACCTCGCGGCGCAGCATGTCCTTGATCGACTCGTAGGTCTGCCGGGCCTGCGGGGAGTGCCACTGGTAGTCCGACAGCGCGCGCACCGCGCCGGCGGTGTCGTCGGGCAGGGTGGCCAGCTCCATCTCGGCCATCCGGGCTGCGTCCGAGGTCTCCGAGGCGAGCTGGTCGCGCTCCTCGGCGAGCGCCTGGTCCAGTGCGGCGCGCACCTGGTCCAGGGTCCCGGCGAGGTCACCGCGCCGGCGGGCGGACTCGCGCATCCGCCGGATCCGCTCGCGCAGCTCGTCCAGGCCCTGCCGGCCGGAGAGCCCCTGGCGCAGCAGGTCCTGCAGCGCCTCGCGGACGCCGCCGCCGGCCAGGACCTCCCGGCCGATGGCGTCCACGGCCGAGCGCACGTCGTACGGCGGCGCGAGCGGGTCCGGGCCGCCGCGCCACGGGCCGTAGCGGAACCGGCCGTGCGGGCTGTCGTGCGGTTGGGCGGCCATGGCTCTCAGGCCCCGTAGACCGTGCGCCCGGCGACGGTGTCCTTGTCGATGCGCCTGGTCAGGTGCAGCCCCTCGAGGACGAACTCCACCGCGGCCGCGGTCTCCCCGACGCCGGCGTCGTCGCCGTGGCCGAGCCGGTCGAGCACCTTGGACAGCCCCGGCACGGTGCCGAGCTGGCCGAGCAGCTCGGCCGCCGGCACCAGCTCGCCGGTCTCGACCACCGACCCGTCCTCGAACAGCGCGGTGAAGCCGGTCAGGTCCAGGCCGGCCAGCCGCGAGCGAAACGTCTCGGCGACGGCGACCCGCAACAGGTGGTCGAGCACCTCGCGCTCGCGGCCCTCCTCGCCCATCTCGAACTCGACCTTGCCCAGCAGGGTGGGCACCACGCCGGGCACGTCGCAGACCCGGGCCACGACCGCGTCGTCGCCGGTTCGGGCGGACCGGCGCAGCGCGGAGGCCGAGACCGCCTCCGTCGCGGCGATGGAGAACCGGGCCGAGACGCCGGAGCGCTGGTCGACCGCGGCGGACTCGCGCAGCCCGCGGGTGAACCGGGCCACCACCTCGACCAGGTGCTCCGGGACGCCGGCCACGACCGCGGACTCCTGGGCGATGAGCTCGACCTCGTCGGCCACGTCGAGCTGGTAGTGGGTGCGGATCTCGGCGCCGAAGCGGTCCTTGAGCGGGGTGATGATCCGGCCGCGGTTCGTGTAGTCCTCGGGGTTGGCGGTGGCCACGAGCAGCAGGTCCAGCGGCAGCCGCAGCGAGTAGCCGCGCACCTGGATGTCGCGCTCCTCCAGCACGTTGAACAGCGCCACCTGGATCCGCTCGGCGAGGTCGGGCAGCTCGTTGAGGCCGAACACGCCGCGGTTGGTGCGCGGCACCAGCCCGTAGTGCACCGTCTCGGGGTCGCCGAGGGTGCGGCCCTCGGCCACCTTGACCGGGTCGACGTCACCGACGAGGTCACCGACCGAGGTGTCCGGGGTGGCGAGCTTCTCGGCATACCGGGTGTCGCGGTGGCGCCACACGACCGGCAGCTCGTCACCGACCTCGGCCAGCAGCCGCTGGCAGCGCACGCACACCGGGTCGGTGGGGTCGTCGTTGATCTCGCAGCCCTGCACCACCGGGGACCACTCGTCGAGCAGGCCGGCCAGGGTGCGCATGAGCCGGGTCTTGCCCTGCCCGCGCTCGCCCAGCAGGACCAGGTCGTGCCCGGC
>NZ_JBTCWL010000100.1:0-11132 GCF_054325275.1 Oryzihumus sp. | reverse complement strand
AAGACCGCCGAGGCCATCGACGCGGCCCGCTGGATGCACACCGGTGACCTGGCCACGATGGACGACGCGGGATACTTGTCCATCGTCGGCCGGATCAAGGACATGGTCATCCGCGGCGGCGAGAACGTGTACCCCCGCGAGATCGAGGAGTTCCTCTACACCCACCCGGCGATCGCCGACGTGCAGGTCATCGGGGTGCCCGACGCGAAGTACGGCGAGGAGCTCATGGCGTGGGTGGTCATGAAGCCCGGCCACGAGCCCCTGATCGCCGAGGACGTGCGCGAGTTCTGCTCCGGGCAGCTGGCCCACTACAAGATCCCCCGCTACGTCCACGTCGTCGACGGGTTCCCGATGACGGTGACCGGCAAGATCCGCAAGGTCGAGATGCGTGCGCAGGCCGTGGAGATCCTCGGGCTGCAGGATGCCGCCGGCATCCGCCACGCCTGACCGCGCCCCCCGTATGCCGTGCCCCACCTCCTGCTGCTGAACGGCTTCCCGGCCTCGGGCAAGTCCACGCTCGCCCGGCGCTGGGTCGCCGACCACGCCCTGGCGCTGGCCCTCGACGTGGACCGCCTGCGCGGGCAGCTGGGCCGGTGGCAGGACCAGCCGCACGCCGCCGGCCTGGCCGCCCGGGACCTTGCCGCGGCGATGGCCCGCACCCACCTGCTCGCGGGCCACGACGTCGTCGTGCCGCAGTTCCTCGGCCGACGGGCGTTCGTGGACCGGCTGCAGCAGACGGCACGGGAGGCGGGCGCGGCTTTCCACCACGTCGTGCTGCTCGATGGGCGCGAGGACGCCGTCCGCCGCTTCCACGCGCGCACCGGTCGGGCCGAGGAGGCCGCGCACGCCGAGGCCGGCCGAATGGTCGCCGACTCCGGGGGCGACCAGGAGCTGCACCGCATGTACGACGGGCTGCTCGAGGTGGTGCGCCAGTGCGGGCCGGTGACCCTGATGGAGCCGCTCGACGGCGACGTCGAGGGCACCTACGCCCGGCTGCGGGCGGCGCTGGCCTGACCGGCCGGTGACTGGTCACTCATGGCCGGTTCCCAGCCTGGTCCCTGTCGCCGCACAGGATCCGGGCGCATCCTGCTGGTGAGGAAAGGACCGCCATGTCGCAGCAGCCGCCGAACCCGCCCCAGCCGGGTCCCTCCGAGCCGACCCAGTCGCTGCCGCCCCAACCGACGCAGCCGCTGCCCCCCGCCCAGCCCCAAGCCGCCCAGCCCGGCCCGGTGCCGTCCGCCGCCGCGGCCGGGGCGCCTCCCCAGGGCCCGCCGCCGGTCCAGCCCGCCCCGGCCGGCGTCGGCGGCCGTCCGCCGAGCGCCTGGCAGCGGGCCACCGCGACCAGCGGTCGCCGCTGGGGCCT
This sequence comes from Oryzihumus sp., assembly GCF_054325275.1. Taxonomy (NCBI): domain Bacteria; kingdom Bacillati; phylum Actinomycetota; class Actinomycetes; order Micrococcales; family Intrasporangiaceae; genus Oryzihumus; species Oryzihumus sp. The sequence goes on along the minus strand of NZ_JBTCWL010000100.1, from coordinate 9,769 downwards.
GGCCGCCGTCGCGGCGGTGGTCGCCGTCCTGCTCCTCGGCGGCTTCGCCGTCGGCGGTTTCCTCGTCGGGCGCACAGTCGCGTTCGGCAACGGGGGCGGCCGGCACGGCGTCATGATGGGTCCGCGTGGCAATGGCCCGTTCGCCGACCGCGGCGAGGGCAACGGCAACGACCAGCGCCGGCGGCTCATGCCCGGTATGCCGGGCGGTCGCCTCCCGGGCCTGGGCGCCGGGCACGGGGAGTACTCGGCGCAGGGCCGCACCCTGGTGTTCCAGACCGGCCAGGTGACCGCGGTCTCGGGCACCTCGATCACCCTGCGCAGCACCGACGGCTTCAGCCAGAGCTACACGATCAACAGCACCACGCGGATGCGTGGCATGCAGGTGGCGGCGACCCGCACCGGTGACACGGCGTTCGTCCTGGCGGACAAGTCCACCCGCGTGGCCTCCCTGGTGGCGCTGGTGTCGACCCAGGGTTCCGGCTCCACCGGCTGACCCCCTAGGTTCTGCCCCGTGAGTGCGGAGCTGCCCAGCGGGGCCCAGTGGACGATCCGGCACGGTGACCAGGAGGCCGTCGTCGTCGAGGTCGGCGGCGACCTGCGGTCGTGGACCCGTGGTGGTGTGCCCGTGCTCGCGGGCTACGCCGAGGACGAGCAGTGCGCGGCGGGCCGCGGCCAGGTGCTCATGCCCTGGCCCAACCGGGTCGCCGACGGGCGGTACGCCTTCGGTGGCAAGGACTTCCAGCTCGCGCTGAGCGAGCCCGGCCACCACAACGCCATCCACGGCCTGGTCCGGTGGGCGATGTGGACGCTGCTGGAGCACGAGCCGCACCGGGTCGTCGTCGGCTACCGCCTGCGCCCGCAGCAGGGCTGGGGTGGCTGCCTCGACCTCGAGGTCGCCTACGAGCTCGACGAGGACGGACTCACCGTCACGCCGCGGGCGCACAACGTCGGACCCGCCGCCGCGCCGTTCGGCTTCGGCGCCCACCCCTACCTGACCACCGGTGAGGAGCGCGTCGACGAGCTGACCCTGACCGTGCCCGCGCAGCGGCGGCTGCTGGTCGACGACCGGCTGCTGCCCACCGGCACCGAGCCGGTGGCCGGCGGACCGTTCGACTTCCGCGACGGCCGGTCCGTGGCGGACACCGTCCTGGACACCGCCTTCACCGACCTGGCGCCGGAGGAGGACGGCCGGTGGAGGGTGCGCCTGACCCGGCCCGGCAGCGACCGGGCTGTCACCCTGTGGGGCGACCCGGCATACCAGTGGGTGCAGGTGTTCACCGGGGACACCCTCGCGGGGGAGCAGTCCCGGCGCAGCGGGCTCGCGGTCGAGCCGATGACCTGCCCGCCCAACGCGCTCGCGACGGGGCAGGACCTGCTCGTGCTCGAGCCCGGTCAGGCGTGGTCGGCGCCGTGGGGGATCAGCACCCGCTGAACCCTCACGCGGCCGGTCAGCTCTCGGCCGAGACCAGCGGCACGGCCGCCGGCATGGGGTCGGTGGCCGTGGCCGGCTCCGGCGCCTCAGCGGCGACGCCGTTGGCGTGGGCGGGGATCCGGCGTTCGACCGCCATCGCCAGCACGGCCATCACGGCGCAGCCGCCGACGAGCATGACGATGAAGGCGAGGTCGAGCCGAGCACCGATCATCACGCCGGCCACCGCCGGCCCGATGATGGCTGCGCCCTGGAACGCGGCCGACATGATCGCGTTGTAGCGGCCGCGCAGGTGGTCGGGGGACAGGTCGTTGGTGATCGCCGGGATGGTCGGCTGCAGCAGGGTCTCGCCGAGGGCGAAGATGCCCGCGCAGCCGATGACCAGCGCGGTGGCGGCCGCCGTGCCCGGCACCAGGCCCGCCAGGCCGAGCGAGATCCACGACAGGCCCCAGATCGCGCAGAGCACGAGGACCACGCGGGTGCGCCGACGCCCCTCGATCCGCTGGAGCACGAACAGCTGGAGCACGACGATGGTCGCGGTGTTGACGGCGAAGGCCGCGCCGATGGTCCGCGGGGTGACCTCGCCGACCACGCGGGCGAACGCGGTGAACCCGGCCTCCATCTGGGCGTAGCCGACGAACGCCGACAGGAAGGTGAGCAGGATGACCGGGCGCAGCGCGCGGTCACGCAGCAGCGTGAGGTAGCTCGTGGTGGCCGGCGCGGCACCGTCCTCGTCGGGCTCGTGCTCGACCTTGCCGGTCACGTGGCGCAGCGGTCCGAGAAGCATGGTGAACGGGGCGAGGAAGGTCACGGCGTTGCCGAGGTAGATCGCCATGAACGTGCCCGGCCGGTGCACGTCGACGATCGAGCCGGAGATCAGCCCACCGATGCCGATGCCGAGGTTGACCAGGGTGAAGTTGATGCCGAAGTAGCGCTGGCGGATGCCGCTGGGCACCACGCTGGCGATCATCGCGTTGAAGCCCGGCCAGAAGATGCCGCCCGCGGCGCCGAGCAGGGTCAGCGCGACCGCGGCGATGGCCGGGGTGGTGGCGAACGCCAGCAGCACGTTGCCGAGCATCTGGGCGACCATCGCGGGCAGGATGACCCGGCGCGCGCCCAGCCGGTCGATCAGCGAGCCCGCCGGGCCGACGATGGCCATGCCGACGAACGCGGGGATCGCCAGCAGCACGCCGGTGGTCTCCAGGGAGAAGTGCCGCACCTCGTGGGCGTAGATGACGCCGAAGGGCAGGACCAGCCCGGTGCCCAGGGTCTCGATCGCCACCGTGGACAGCATGAGCTTGCCCTCGCGCGGCAGGTCGTGCCAGAACGAGGCGAGCGAGGGGCGGGGCTGGGCGGCGGTCGTCACGGCCCTCATTGTCTTGGCGGCCACCGACAGGTCGAAACCGATTTTCTGGGGCCACCGCGGGCGGATAACCTTGGTCGAGCGCAACGTGCGCCAATCAGCCATGCCCGGCCACCAGCCGGGAGCGGGTGGACCTGACGAGCAAGAGGTGGACTGTGCCGACGGGCAAGGTCAAGTGGTACGACGCGGAGAAGGGCTTCGGCTTCCTCAGCGACGACGAGGGCGGTGACGTGTTCCTGCACGCCAACGCCCTGCCGGCCGGTGTCACCACGCTCAAGGGCGGCACGCGGGTCGAGTTCGGCATCGTCGAGGGCCGCCGTGGCGCCCAGGCGCTGTCGGTCCGCGTCCTCGATCCGGCGCCGTCCGTGGCGGCCTCGGTGCACGAGAAGAAGCGCCTCCCGGCCGACCAGATGGCCGTCGTCTGCGAGGACGCCATCAAGCTGCTCGACGGCGCCTCCAACTCCTTCCGTCGCGGGCGCTACCCGGACAAGGCCCAGGCGGCCAAGATCGCCAAGGTGCTGCGCGGCGTGGCCGACCAGCTCGACGGCTCGGTGGGCTGAGCGCATGCCACCCAGGGAAGACGCCACCCTCCGCAGCGCGGTCGACCTCGCCCGCGAGGCCGCCGAGGGCATCGCCGAGCGCGGCACCGTCGGCGAGCACCTCGAATTCGTCATGGACGAGGAGCGCCTCGCGACGCACTACTTCGCGTGCACCGCACCCGCCTACCCCGGCTGGCGCTGGGCGATCACCGTCGCCCGCGCCCCGCGGGCCAAGAAGGTCACCGTCTGCGAGACCAACCTGGTCCCCGGCGAAGGTGCGCTGCTCTCCCCGCAGTGGCTGCCCTACGCCGAGCGCCTGGCGCCCGGCGACCTCGGGGCTGGCGACGTGCTGCCCTACATCGAGCAGGACCCCCGCCTCGAGCAGGGGTTCGAGGCCACCGGTGACGAGGACGTCGACCAGATGGCGCAGTGGGAGCTCGGCCTCGGCCGCAAGCGCGTCCTGTCCGCCGAGGGCCGCGAGGAGGCCGCCCAGCGCTGGTACGACGGCGAGAACGGCCCGAGCGCCCCGGTCGCCGAGCAGGCCCCCGCGCCCTGCTCCAGCTGCGGGTTCTTCGTGCCGATGGCAGGTGCCCTGCGCTCTTTTTTCGGCGTCTGCGCCAACGCCTGGTCACCCTCCGACGGTCGCGTCGTGAGCCTTGACCACGGCTGCGGCGCACACAGCGAGGTCGACGTCGAGCGCCCCGAGCCCGCGCCGCACGACGAGCCGATCGTCGACGAGTTCGCCTACGACGCCCTGGTCTGAGGTCCACGTCACGGCGCCGGCCTGACTACCCGCGGGTAGCCTTGCCGCCATGCCCTGGACCCCGTCCGACCTGCCCACCCTCGACGGCGTCCGCGCCCTCGTCACCGGCGCCAACTCCGGCATCGGCTGGCACACCGTCGCCGCGCTCGCCCGCCAGGGCGCCCGCGTCACCCTGGCCTGCCGCAACACCGGCGCCGGTGACGCCGCGGCGCAGCGCATCCGCGACGGCGTCCCCGGGGCCGACCTCGAGGTCCGTCAGCTCGACCTGTCCTCGCTGGAGTCGGTCGCGCGCCTCGCGGGGGAGTGGGGCGGTCCGCTGGACCTGCTGGTCAACAACGCCGGGGTGATGACTCCGCCGACCTGGCAGGGCACCAGCGACGGCTTCGAGCTGCAGTTCGGCACGAACCACCTGGGCCACTACGCCCTCACCGCGGGGCTCCTGCCGGCGCTGCTGGCCGCGCCCGCGCCACGGGTGGTGACGGTCTCCTCGATCCGGCACCACTGGGGCACCGAGGCCGTCCTCGAGGGGAACCCGGCGGAGACCTACCGCCCCGGCCCGGCCTACGGCAACTCCAAACTGGCCAACCTCCTCTTCGGCGCCGAGCTGCAGCGCCGGGCGGCCTCGCGCGCGCCGCACCTGACCTCGACCATGGCCCACCCCGGGGTCTCCGCCACCGGTCTGGTCACCGACCCCCAGGGCATGGGTGCCAACCCGGTCATCCGCGCGCTCGCCCCGGCCGCCCTGCGGCTGGCCTTCCAGTCCGCGGCCGCCGGCGCGAACCCCAGCCTGTATGCCGCCACCGCCGCCGCGCCCGGGTCCTACACCGGTCCGCAGTGGCTGGGGGAGACCCGCGGCCCCATCGGCCCGGCCCGGCTGAGCACGTTCGCGCAGGACGAGGCGCTGGCGGCCAAGCTGTGGGACCGCAGCGAGGAGCTCACCGGGGTGAGCTGGCGCTGGGAGTCCTGACCCGGGATACCGGCCAGGGGTCAGGCGTCGGCGGCGTTGCCGCGGCCGCGCCGCACGTAGCTCCACCCGATGAAGCCGAGCACGACGCCGGCGACGCAGGTCCACGGCCACCAGTGCCGGGACCCGCTGTGCAGGGCGGGCACCACGAGGGTGACCACGAGGGCGAGCGCCCAGATGGCGATGCCGATCTCGACGACCCGCGTGGTCCTGACCTTCAGGGGCTGCGGGTCGGGGATCGGCGGGGTGGTCACCCCCACACTGTAAGCGGACGGATGCGAGGGGTTGCGCATCCACCCCCTACCCTGTAGGCCATGCCGTCAACCGTCACGTCGCCACGGCCCACTGCTGCGCGAGGGGCCCTCGACAACTTCTTCCGCATCACTGAACGAGGCTCGACGATCGGGCGGGAGGTGCGCGGCGGCTTCGCCACCTTCTTCACGATGGCCTACATCGTGGTGCTGAACCCGCTGATCATCGGCACCCAGACCGATGGAACGGGCCACTTCCTCGGCGGCGGGACCTCGCCGAACCTGGCCATGGTGGCCGCCGCCACCGCCCTGGTCGCGGGCGTCATGAGCCTGCTCATGGGTGTCGTGGCCAACTACCCGCTGGCCATCGCCGCCGGCCTGGGCCTGAACGCCTTCGTGACGTTCGGCATCGCCAAGCTCCCGCAGATGACCTGGGCCGACGCCATGGGCCTGGTGGTCCTCGAGGGCATCATCATCACGGTGCTGGTGCTCACCGGCTTCCGGCAGGCGGTCTTCCGCGCGGTGCCGGCGCAGCTCAAGGTCGCCATCAGCGTGGGCATCGGCCTGTTCATCACCATCATCGGCCTGGTCGACTCCGGCTTCGTGCGCAAGCCGCTCTCCGGGCCCGTCCCGGTCGAGCTGGGCATCGGCGGCTTCCTGGCCGGCTGGCCGCTGCTGGTCTTCATCGCCGGCCTCATCGCCATCATCGTGATGATGGTCAAGCGGGTGAAGGGCGCCATCCTCTACGGCATCGTCGGCGCCACCCTGCTGGCGATGCTCGTCGAGTGGACGTTCAACATCGGCGGCCAGACCGACAAGACCGGCAAGGTCGTCAACCCGACCGGGTGGGGCCTCAACGTGCCGAAGGTGCCCGACAACGCCTTCGACATCCCCGACTTCGGCCTGCTGGGCCACTTCTCCCTGCTGGGCTCCTTCTCCAAGATCGGCATCGTTTCGGCCGCGCTGCTCGTCTTCACCCTCGTGCTCGCCGACTTCTTCGACACGATGGGCACGATGGTCGCCATCGGCGCCGAGGGTGGCCTGCTCGACAAGGACGGCAACCCGATCGGTGCCCAGAAGATCCTCGTGGTGGACGGCCTGGCCGCCGCCGCGGGTGGCGTCGGCAGCGTCAGCAGCAACACCGGCTTCATCGAGTCCGCGGCCGGCGTGGGCGAGGGGGCCCGCACCGGTCTGGCCGCGGTGGTGACCGGCCTGCTCTTCCTCGCGTCGACCTTCGTCGCACCGCTCGTCGCGGTGGTGCCCTACGAGGCGGCCACGCCGGCGCTGGTCGTGGTCGGCTTCCTGATGATGCAGCAGGTCAAGGGCATCGACTGGGACGACCTGGAGATCGCGTTCCCGGCGTTCCTCACCATCGTCCTCATGCCGTTCACCTACTCGATCACGGTGGGCATCGGCGCCGGGTTCGTGCTCTACGTGCTGATCAAGGTCGTGCGTGGCAAGGCGCGCATGCTGCACCCGATCATGTGGCTGGTGGCCTCGCTGTTCGTCGTCTACTTCGCGATCGACCCGGTCAAGGAGCTGCTCGGCGTCAAGTGAGCAGCCCGGCCGCGTGAGCGGTCACTGGTGAGCGGCGGGTTCATGGTCTCCATGGCCCGCCGCTTCCAGTTGCAGGGTGCTGTGCGCGACGTCGAAGTGGCCCTCGAGGCACCCCTGCAGCCGGTCCAGCAGCTGCGGCAGCGACCCGTCGGCGAACGCGGCCTCGTCGACGACGATGTGCGCCGACATCACTGGCACCCCCGAGGTGATGGTCCAGCTGTGCAGGTCGTGCACGTCACGCACGCCCTCCTCGCCGAGCAGGTGGTCGCGCACCTGCTCGAGGTCGACGCCGGGCGGGGCGGACTCGAGCAGCACCTCCCCGGCCTCCCGGAGCAGGCTCCAGGCCCGAGGCAGGATCATCACCGCGATGACCAGGGAGACCACGGCGTCGGCCCGGCTCCAGCCGGTGAGGGCCACGACGACGGCCGCCGCGATGACCCCGGCCGAGGCCAGGGCGTCGGACAGGACCTCCAGGAACGCGCCCCGGACGTTGATCGATTGGGCCTGCCCCTGGCGCAGCAGCAGCAGTGAGGCGGAGTTGGCGGCCAGGGCCAGCACCCCGAACAACAGCATGACGCCGGGGCGCACCGTGGCCGGGTGGAGCAGCCGCTCGACGCCCTGGACACCCACCGCGCCGGCGAGCACGAGCAGCAGTGTGGCGTTGCCAAGCGCGGCGAGCACCTCCGCGCGCTGGTAGCCGAAGGTCCGGCGCATCGTGGGGGGCCGGTGCGCCAGGTGCGTGGCCAGCAGCGCCACCGCGAGCCCGGCGGCGTCCGCCGCCATGTGCGCCGCGTCGGCCCACAGGGCGAGGCTGCCGGACAGGGCGGCACCCACCACCTCGGCGACGACCACCCCGAGCGTGATGAGCAGCACCGTGCGCAACCGCCCCCGGTATGCCGTGCTGGCCGGACCGGTGCCCGGCACCGGTCCGTGGGAGTGCGAGTGCCCGTGGCCCATGACCGCACGATATCCAGCCCGTCCCGGGTGGTTCCGGCGAAGGGGAATAGTTAGCACAGGTAATGAGTTATGCTAACGACATCAGGGAGGCAGCATGACAACCAGGGCGAAGACGCCGACGTCGACCTCTCTCGCGACGTTGGCCAACGACCTCCGGCTGGCCTGCATGAGGATCAGCCGCCGGGTCCGTTTCGAGAGCACCGACATCGTGGCGCCGCACCAGTTCAGCGTGATGGCGCGGCTGGAGGAGACCCCTCGCACCCCGCGCGAGCTCGCCGACATCGAGCGGGTCAGCGCGCCGAGCATGAGCCGCACGGTCGCGGCGCTGGTCGAGCGGGGGCTCGTCCTGCGCGCCGACGACCCGACCGACGGGCGACAGGTGATCCTGTCGCTCACGCCGGAGGGCGCGCGCACGCTCAAGGACATCCGGCGCCGCCGGGACGAGTGGATGGCCAGCCGGATCAAGGGCCTGTCCACCGAGGAGCGGGAGGTGCTCTCCCGAGCGAGCGAGATCCTGCTGAGGGTGGCGGGACAGTGAGCCCGACCTTTCGTTCCCTAGCGATCTACAACTACCGGGTCTACGCCGCCGGCGCCCTCATCTCCAACGTCGGCACCTGGATGGGCCGCGTCGCCCAGGACTGGCTGGTCCTGACCGAGCTGACGCCGCACTCCTCGGTCGCGCTCGGCATCGTCACCGGCCTGCAGTTCCTGCCGCTGCTGCTGCTTGCTCCGTGGTCCGGCATGATCGCCGACCGGTTCAACAAGCGCCGCATCCTCGCGCTGACGCAGAGCTCGCTGGCCCTGACCTCGGCCCTGACCGGCGTGCTGGTCATCACCGGCACCGTCGAGCTGTGGCACGTCTACGTGCTCGCCTTCCTGCAGGGAGTGGCCACGGCCGTCGACAACCCGGCCCGCCAGACCTTCGTCTCTGAGATGGTTCCGCGGGAGGAGCTGACCAACGCGGTCGGCCTCAACAGTGCCTCGTTCAACGCGGCCCGGCTGATCGGCCCCGGCGTGGCCGGCCTGCTCATCGCCGCCGCAGGCACCGGCCCGGCGTTCCTCATCAACACGCTGACCTTCGTCGCGGTCCTCGTCGCCCTGTGGCGGCTGCGGACCAGCGAGCTCAAGCCTGCGCCGCGGGCCCGCGGCAAGGGGCAGATCATTGAGGGGGTGCGCTACGTGCGCAGCCGCCCGGACATCATGCTGATCATGGCGATCGTGTTCGTGCTGGGCACCTTCGGCATGAACTTCCAGCTCACCACGGCGCTCATGGCGACCTCGGTCTTCCACAAGGGTGCGGGGGAGTACGGCCTGCTCGGCTCGATCATGGCGATCGGCTCGCTGTCCGCGGCGCTGCTCTCGGCGCGGCGGCCACGGCCCCGGCTGCGGATCCTGCTCGCCGCCCTGGCCGGCTTCGTGGTGTCCACCCTGGCTGCGGCCCTGGCGCCCAGCTATCTGTGGTTCGCCGTCGCGCTGGTGCCGGTGGGGCTGAGCGCCCTGACGGTGCTGACCAGCGCGAACTCGATGGTGCAGCTCAGCGTGGCCCCGCACATGCGCGGCCGGGTCATGGCCCTCTACATGGCGATCTTCATGGGCGGCACGCCGCTCGGATCGCCGCTGGTGGGCTGGATCGGCTCGGCCTGGGGCCCGCGGTGGACCATCCTCATCGGCACCATCACGGTGGCCGGCGCGCTGGTGGCTGCCACGCTGTACCTCATGCGCACGGAGAACCTGCACGTGGAGTACCGCTGGACCGGCCGCCCCCGCGTCGTCCTGGTCCGCGAGCCGGCCGGCGAGCCGATGCCGGAGATCGCCGCCTGATGACCCCGCGCTTCCGTCGGCTCATCGTGCTCGTGGCGCTGGCTGTCCTGGTGGCCACTGCCGTGGTCGGCGCGCTGGTGCACTGACCCCACTCACACGACGGGGCCGGCGCCACCACCTGGGTG
>NZ_JBTCWL010000099.1:0-11698 GCF_054325275.1 Oryzihumus sp. | reverse complement strand
CGGGCCCCCCCCCCCCCCCCCCACCGCTCGGCGGGCGCCTACTTCTTGGTGACGGTGAACTTCTTGGCGGAGCCGGCGAGGTTGCCGGTCCCGGCGTACTTCACCGTGAGGGCGTTCTTGCCCAGCGACAGCGACGCGACCTTGAGGCTCAGGTGCGCGACACCGTTCCTGACGGTGCCCAGGGCCAGGACCTTGCTGCCCTTGAGGACCCGGACCGGGCCGGAGGCGGCGACCGAGGAGGCCGGGGCGAGCACGACCTTGACCGTGCCGGCCAGCGTCTTGGCGCTGCGCTTGACCGTGGCCGCGAACGTCTCGGAGGAGACCGTCCGGGCCTTGGCGACGACCAGGGCGACGTCCGTGGACGCGTCCCGGAAGTTGGAGTCGCCCTGGTAGGTCACCGCGGCGTCGTAGGAGCCGGCCGGCAGGGTCGCCGGCGCGGTGATGGTGGCGGTGCCGCCGGACAGGGTGCCCGAGCCGGTCCACGAGCCGAGGTTGACCGACACGGCGCCGGTGGGGGTGCCACCCGCACCGGTGACCGTGACGGCGACCTGGTGCACGGCGCCGTACGTCGTGCCGCTCACCGTCGCGGACACGACGGGGTTGACGCCGTCGGAGTCGTAGACCGACAGGTCGGGCGCCGAGGTGGTGCCGACCGGCAGGCCGCAGGCGCCGCCGTCGTTGAAGGAGAGCAGCTGCTTGAAGCCGTTGGCCTCGATGATCGGGCGGGCGGCGGCCGAGCAGAGGAAGCCGTCCTTGCCGAACACGGCGTTCATGGCGTCGGTGCCGGCGAACCAGGCCGGGTTGTCCGGGGTGGCGTTGCCGGCGTCCTTGCTGCGCAGCACGTTGTAGAGGGCGCGGCGGGCGTTCCAGCCCTTGAGGACCGACACCGAGTCAGGGCCGGCCAGGTTGGCGCGGCCGAGCGAGAACGGCGCGATCGCGTTGGGGTCGTGGGTGACCAGCGTGGGGTCGTGCTCCTGGACGAGCGTGTCGACGCAGGTGGCCGAAGCCGTCGCGCACGGGGCACCGGTGGCGGTGTCCGCGAGCTCGTGGTCGTGGCCCTTGGGCTGGAAGGTGCTGTCACCGGCGATCTTCTGCAGCTGCGCCACGAAGAAGGACAGGGTGCCCGAGCCGGACTGCGGCTTGAGGGCGTTGATGACGCCGTCCTTGCCGCCGACCTGGCTCCAGTTGGTGTACGTCCCGTTGTAGATGCCGAGGAGCTGCTGCGGGGTGAGGGAGGCGGGCGCGTTGGTGACCGGGGCGGTGACGGCGACAAGGGTGTCGACGGCGAAGGGGTAGGCCTTCAGCCCGGCAGAGACCTCGGCGTCGTTCAGGCCGCCCGAGGAGCGGGCGAAGGTGACCGACGGGTTGTCCTTGGCGCCGTAGAGCAGCGCCTTGCCGGCGCCCGAGCCGTTGGGCCGCGGGATGGCGGTGGCGCCGGTGCGCAGGGTGATGAACTGGGTGGAGTCGGTGGAGCTCCCCGGCGTGCAGGGGTACATCTTGCCGGCCGGGACCGTGCAGGCGTCCCACGACGCGAGGTGCGGGGCACCGGCGGCGACCGTCTCGTTGTAGCCGTTGACGTGCTGGCCGTTCACGGTGCGGCCGTTGATGAGGTCGGTCACGACGAACTGCGTCGTGTCGGACCCGACGCCCACGTAGTCGGTGGCCGAGGGCGTGCTGGCGGGGTCCGCGCTGGCCGGGGCCAGGGTGGAGAGGGCGAGCCCGGAGGTGACCACGGCGGTGGCCCCCAGTGCAGCGCAGAACGAACGTACGGACATCAGCTTGCTCCAGATCTCTCTTGTCTCACGCCTGATGTGGACGTCACATCAAGTTCGGTAGGAGGCGCACGACCTGGTCGGTCGTGGCCCAGGCCAGGGCGATCACGCAGGGGGTGGCGAGCACCCACACCAGAGCGCCCCGGAAGCGCCGGGTGGCGGCGCTGGTGCCGAGCACCAGCAGGGCCACGCCGGCGAGCAGGAGGACGAGCATCGGCAGGGCGCCGCTGTCGCGGGCCATGGGGAGCTCGGAGGCCGGGAGCGCGCCCCCGGCGACGGGGCCCGTGGGCACGGGCCTGGTGGTGACCGCGTCGACGAACACGGCCTCCTGGGGACGCAGCGCCGCGAGCGAGCCCCGGCCCTGCGCCGAGACCAGCGTCAGGCGCGCCTGCCTGCCGGTGAGGGCGGCGGGCACCGGGTCGCCGGCGTGGCGGACGTCCTCGACGGTGTAGACGACGCGGCCCTGCGCGTTCTGCACGTCGATCGTCGCGCCCGGCGCGAGGTCGGCGAGGTCGCGGAAGGGGGCGCCGTACGTCGCACCTCGGCCCATCACGACCGAGACACCGGCCTGGCCGGGCAGCGGAGTGGTGCGCAGGTGGCCCGGCCCCGCGAGGAGGTCGCCGGAGGACGTGCCGGAGACGACCACCTGGGAGACGCCCAGCGTCGGGATGGTCAGCAGGGCGACCGGTGAGCCGGGCGCGAGGGGCTTGCCGTCGACGTCGAGGGCGCCCGTGGGGGCGGTGCCCGCGGCGAGCTGCTGGCGGAAGGTCGTGTAGAGCAGCGACTGGCTGCGGTCCTCGACGACCGCGCCCAGGACGAGCAGCTGCAGCAGCATCCAGGCGCAGATGATCGCGACCACGGTGAGCGCGGACGAGGCGAGCGAGACCGCCTCGTCGGCGCCGCCGGCACGGATCGGGCGGGTGGCTCGGGGGGCGGCGACCGGGCGCCGGCCACCGGGCCGGCCCGGGCGTCGGCGCCACGCTCGGGTCACGGGACCCTCTTGGAAGGTCGCGGTGCTCACCGGACACCTCGCAGCCCGAGCACGACGCGGCTGGCCACGGCGGCCGTGCCGGCGACGAGGGCACCGAGCAGCAGCACGGGGAGCACTCCCCCGCCGACGGCCGAGCTCACCCGGGCGGTCGGCGCCGCGACGGCGGTGGGCGCGGGCGCGGGGGCGGCCGACGGGGACGTCGACGGGGCTGCCGGCGGCGCGACGCCGCCGGGCGGCGTACCGGCCCCGGGGACGCCGCCACCCGTGACCCCGCCGGAGGTGCCTCCGGGGGTCGGGGTGGTGGGCGTCGGCGTGGGGGTGGGCGCCGGGGTGGCCGGCGCCTGCTGGGCCAGGACGGCCGCCCGGACCTGCTGGGCGGAGCGGTAGAGGTCGGCGGTGACGCCGCGGGACGCGATCGGCAGGTAGCCGCCCGGCAGCTGCCCGTTGCCACGACCGGCGACCTGGCCCTCGGACGTCGAGACGTCGATGAACTGGGCGACGTGCTGGGCGACGTCGTGGTCGAGGCCGGAGGTGCGCGCGGCCGTGTAGACGATCTTCGTTCCGGGGTACGCCGTCGCGCTGTGCCGCACGTCGGACTGGTCGAGGTCGAACGGCTTGAGCCGCTCGCTCTGGTGGGTCAGCCCGAGCGCGGCGCCCAGGCTGGCGTCGGTCGGCGCGACGTAGTGGCCCGGCGAGGCCTGCAGCGAGGCGACCGGGAGTCCGTAGCGCGCGGCGTCGCCGAGGGTGACCAGGCCGAGCATGAAGCGCTGGCTGATGTCCTGGCGGCCGATCCGGCCGAGCTTGAACAGCCCGGTGCTGACGTCCTTCTCGCACGCGGTCTGGACGTTGGGCCAGTTGAAGAGCATCGCCTGCGAGATCAGCCGCAGGCTGCTCACCGGCGCCGCGATCTTGGGCAGGTAGGGCGCCTCGTTCTGGTCCAGGCAGGTGTTGCCCGTGCCGGTCGGCACCCAGGTGTCGAGCAGCGGCCACGTGCTCACCGGCAACGCCAGGTGACGGTAGGCCGGGTTGACCTTCATGCCCCACGGGTCGGGCCTGCCGTCGATGAAGGCCATCGCGTCCTTGTCGTGCGCGAGGTAGGACGTGAGCTGCTGCATCACCCCCGAGCCGGTCGAGAGGGCGAGCAGGGTCGCCGCGGCCAGCGAGGAGGTGCGCCCGAAGGCCAGGCCGAGCCCGGGGTTGAGCTCGAGGAACTCCGGGTCGGTCTGCAGCGACCAGGGGTTGTCGCCCAGCCCCGGGTGGAGGGCGCCGATGGAGTCGCCGGGGTAGGACTCGGTCAGCAGCTTGGCGAGCAGGCGGGCGTCCAGCTTCAGCGAGGTCCGCTGGAGCCCGGTGGTCGGGTCGTCGACGTTGAAGGCGATGCCGAAGCCGGACACCGCGGTCGGCGCGTAGCCGACCCGGTCGTCGCCCTCGACGCGGCCGGTGACCTCCGCGGCCGCGGCCGTCCCGTCCTGCATCAGCGCGAACGCCGCCTCGTCGGGCATCGTGTTGGCCTGCCAGTTGAAGCGCTTCGCGTCCAGGCAGTACGCCGGGGACCACTGCAGCGCGGCCTGGCTCAGCAGCTCCGAGCCGTAGAACGGCACCGGCGGCCCCTGGCCGAGCAGCGTGCAGGTGCTCGGCGGCAGCGCGAAGCCGAGCGGGACGCTGAAGCGGTTGCGCCAGTTGGACGCCGACCACCAGTAGGCCGGCGAGACCGCCTGCTGCGCACCGGTCGTGCCGTCGTTGTGGCTGCCGGGCGCGTAGGCGCCGGTCTTGTTGCACCACGCGCTGTCGTCGGCGCAGCTGAGCCCCATGATCGGGACGACCACGAGCGTGCAGGCGACGGTGTGCGAGCAGCCGAGCGAGGCGTTCTCGGTCTCGGTGCGGATCTCGACCTGGGCCGAGCCGGTCCCGTCGGGGCTGGTGTAGGCCATCACCTCGTTGGGCGGGTCGACCGAGCCGACCGCCGCCTCGGGCGGGAGGTGGGTGGAGTCGCAGGCGGTGAAGACCGTGCCGTCGGCGGCGCGGAACGGCGTGAAGTGGTACGCCGTGCCCTGCTGCACGGGGGCGCAGTCGGCCGGCAGCGACCCCGGGTCGAGGCCCGAGACCGCGGCCTTGTCGGCGTCGGTCGCGTAGAGGTCGTCGCGCCAGACCGCACGGGCCTCGTCGTCGCTCTGCGAGCGCTCCTGGACGGTGTTGGTCCAGCAGGTGTCGGGCGAGACCTGCTGGTCGGCGGGGGCCGCCGGGTCGTCGACGCCGCGGCACTCCAGGATCACGACCGGGTACTCCTGGTCGAGGCCCGTCTCGCCGTAGGGGTTGCCCGCACGCCCGCCGGTCGGGTGGGCGCCGGTCCAGCTCACGTCGATCCGCTCGCGGGACTGGAGGTCGGTGTGGCGGTCCACGCTGACCGTGACGTGGTTGGTGTCCGTCACCGGGTCGGCCTGGCCGGGCAGGTAGTGCACCCGGGTCACGTCGTGGCTGGCGCTCCACGCGTCCGAGCCGGCGCGGGCGGACGGGCCCGGCACCAGGCCGTCCGCGGGCGCGGCGCCCACGCCGGCGACGACGGACGAGCCGAGCAGGGCCAGCGCGGCGAGGAGCCGCCCGCCGCGAGGGGTGCGCCGCGTCATCACCGGGCCGCCTTCCGGCGACGCAGCGTGGCGACGTACAGGCCGGGCAGGAGGACGATCGCGAGGAGCTCGAGGACGACCACCCCGCCGTACACCTGGTTGTCGCCGGCGCGCTGGGCGCTGAGCTCCACGGGGTTGGCGTAGACCTCGCCGCCGGCCGCGGTGGAGGTGCCCGTGGTGGTGCCGCCGGTGACGGCCCCCGTCACCGGGTCGACCGCTCCTGGCGCGGTCCCGGGCGCGACGGCCGTGCCGCCGCTGGTCGTGCCGCCGCTGCTGCCGGTGGTCCCCCCGGTGCTGCCGGTCGTGGTGCCGCCGGTCGCCCCACCCGAGGGGCTGCTGCCGTCGGTGGAGGGGGTGTTGGTGCCGGTCGGGGTGCCGCACGGGCCGGCGCCGACCTTGTCGCAGGCGGCCGGCATCGGGGCGACCTGGGCGAGGTGGTTGGCCTTGAGGTTGCCCGCCACGAACGTCGGGTTGTTGCACTTCGTGACGTCGTGGTCGGTCAGGTCGACGGCGGGGTCGGCCTTCTTGAGCTTGGCGATCCGGGTGAAGCCGGCCTGCACGAGGTTGAGCGGCAGCGGCGAGTAGCCGTACGGCCCGGCCTTCGACTGCCCGGCACAGATCGAGTAGGTGAGGAAGTCCGCCAGCGTCTGGCGCTTCGCCGTGGTCATCCGCTGGTCGCTCGCCCCGGTCGGGATGATCATGTAGGAGTACGACGACAGCGGGTAGGCCCGCGGGTCCGGGTGGCGGTAGACCTGGTCCAGGATCTGCGTGAGGTAGTTGATCGAGCTCGCGTCCTGGTTGATCTGGGCCCTGGTCAGCGCGACCGCGACGTTGTACTGCGTCGGCTCGACGAAGTAGCCGGCGCTGTTCTCCACCTTGACCACCGGGTAGTGCGCGTTGACCGGGTAGGAGTACTCGACGTAGCCGATCGTGCCGTTGCCGGCCGCGCCGCTGATCGTGTTCATGACCTGGTCGGAGCCGGAGGCCGCGATCTGGCTGCCCTGCCGCGGGAACTGCGAGGTCAGCGTGGCGTGCCCGCCGTTGAACGGCCCCCAGATCGAGGGGTACATCTCGGCGAGGTAGCGGGTGAACTGCGCGGTGGTGCCCGAGCCGTCCGAGCGCACGACCGGGTGGATCGTCAGCGACGGCAGGGCGTGGCCGTTGTTGTCCCGGGTGATCGCCGGGTCGTTCCAGTTGGTGATCTTGTTGGTGAAGATCCTGGCGATCGTCTCGCCCGAGAGCCGCAGCGTCGTGACGAGCTTGCCGCCGACCTCGACGTGGTAGGTGAACGCCGTGCCGCCCGCCACGATCGGTAGGTAGGCGTAGGGGCGCGAGCTGGTGTCGGACTGGCCCGAGACCGGGTCGACGCCCTGGTAGGGGATCTCGGAGATGCCGAAGTCGGTGACGTAGTTGGCGAAGTCCTTGCGGCCCTGGGAGGAGCCCGAGCCGTTGTAGGTCACCTGCATGCCGCTGGACGCGACGTCGGCGATCCACTGCTGGAGGATCACCTGCGACCAGGTCGACCCGGAGCCCTCGATCTCGGCGTACGTCGTGGCGGAGGCCGGCCCGGCGACGCCCAGGCTGCCGGTGAGGGCGGCGAGGGCGACGAGGAGGGCGGCGAGCAGGAGGCGCGTGGGGCGGCGCAGTCGGGCGGTCACGATCGGGTCAGCTTCCTGGTGGGACGCGCGGCGCGCGTGGTGGTGAGACGGCGGACCAACCGACGCCCGGCTCCGGACCGGGCGCCGGGTGGCCGTGCGAGGATCCGCGCGACGACGAAGAGCACCAGGACGATCCCCAGCAGGGTCGCGGCGGTGCCGAAGCCGCGGGCGATCATCAGGTCCTGGCCGGAGCGGACGTTGACGTAGATCGACAGCGGCAGCGAGGTCATCACGCCGGTGGACGGGTCGAGGTGCACGAACGGCGCGTAGCCCGAGCTGATGAGGACCGGCGAGGTCTCCCCCGCGCCGCGGGCGACACCGAGGATCAGCGCCGTCGCGAGGCCCGGCCGCGCGGTCGGGAGGACGACGTGCCAGACGGTCTTCCAGCGGCTGGCACCCAGGGCGAGGGAGGCCTGGCGCAGGCTGCCGGGTACGACGCGCAGCACGACGTCGGCGGCCCGGGCGATGATCGGCAGCATCATCACCGAGATGGCCAGGCCCGCGGCCAGCCCCGACCGGGGCATCCCCAGCGCGATGATCCAGGTCGTGTAGACGAACAGGCCCGCGACGATCGAGGGCAGCGCGGTCATCGCCTCGACGACGGTGCGGACCACGCGGGCGAATCGGCCGCCGATCTCGTTCATGAAGACGGCCGTGCCGATGCCCAGCGGCAGCGTGACGGCGACCGCGATGGACAGCTCGATCAGCGTGCCGAGCATCGCGTGCAGGATGCCGCCCCGGTCGAGCGGGTCGCTCGGCCCGATCCCGGTCATGTCGGTGGTGAAGAAGTTGACGTGGTGCAGGGCGCCCCAGCCGCGCTGGAGGACGAACAGGACCACCGAGGCCAGGGCCCCGAAGACCACCAGGGCCCCCGCGGAGACCAGCCACTGGGCGACCCGGTCGCGGACCGTCACCGCGTCCTCGGTCATCCAGGTCGCGACGGCCAGGACCAGCAGGTTGGTCACGGCGAGGACCAGCAGGAACCACGCGACACCGGGCAGCGGCAGGAGCCGCTCGCACACGACCCACGTCAGGCCGAGAGCCGCGACCCGGCTGCCCCAGACCACGAAGCGGGTCTCGGCGGGCAGCGCCCCGATGTCGCTGCGGGGCGCCGGGGCGGCGTCGCCGGCCGGCTGCGGCAGGTGCGTCGTACCCGTCACGACGGCGGGCTGGGTCTCGAGCACGGCGGTCACGAGGTCTCCGCCCCGGAGCGGCTGCGGTTCACGACCACCGAGGCGAGCGTGTTGACCACGAGGGTGATGCAGAAGAGCACGAAGCCTGCGGTCAGCAGCGCCGAGAGCTGGATGCCGGTCGACTCGCCGAAGCGGCCCGCGATCAGCGCGGAGACCGTCTCGGTGCCGACCTCGAGGATGTTCGGCTTGACCTGGAACTGGGGGCTGATGATGAGCAGCACCGCGATGGTCTCGCCGAGCGCCCGGCCCAGGCCGAGCATGGTGCCGCCGATGATGCCGCCGCGGCCGAAGGGCATCACGACCGCCCGCACCATGCCCCAGCGGGTGGAGCCGAGCGCGAGCGCCGCCTCCTTCTCGCCCTGCGGGGTCTGGGAGAACACCTGGCGCATCACCGCGCAGGCCATCGGCATCACCATCATCGAGACCGCGATGCCGGCGATGAAGGCACTGGCGGTGTACTGGATCCGGTCCCACGACGCGGCGTCCGCGTCGGCGTCGACCTGGAAGAACGGCACGAAGCCGAGGTGCTGGTGCAGCCAGTGGGCCAGCTCGCTGGCGTGCGGCTGGACGAGGAAGAAGCCCCACAGCCCGTAGACGATCGACGGCACCGCCGCCATCAGGTCCACCAGCGAGACGAGCGTGGAGCGCAGCCGCGGCGGGGCGTACTCCGAGATGTAGAGGGCCGCGGCCAGGGACAGCGGGAAGGCGAAGAACATCGCCACCGCCGCGACCTCGACGGTGCCGACCAGGACGGCCGCGATGCCGATCCGGTCCTGGTCGGGCTGCCACTGGGTCTCGGTGAAGAAGTGCACGCCGTAGTGCCGCAGCGTGGGGATCGACTGGTAGGCCAGGAAGACGCCGATGCCACCCGTGATCACCAGGACCGAGGCCCCGATCGAGCGGAAGCCGTGGACGAAGACGGCGTCCACCCCGGTGGGCTTGGGGGACAGCTGGCGGGGGTGCGGCTCGGCGGCGGCGTCGTGGAGCGGGAGCGTGGTCACCTGAGGTCTTCTGAGTCTTCCGGAGGGCCCGACAGGTGCCGGGTCGCGAGAATCCTCAGACGGTCACGGGAACGAGAAACGCCCTCTCAGGTGAACGACCGGAGAACGTCCCGGCGGCCTTTCCCCAACAGGCCATCCGTCCGGCCACGACGTAGTCCGAACGGACTATGTACGGGCCGCGATCCCTAGTCACCTCGGTCCTGGGGGCCGGTCGATCCGGGGTGCGTCGATTGGGCAGAAACCGCACGATTTCGGCCCGATTTCATGCGGTTGGTGACCAAACGTGAGGGTCAGCGGCCCCGGTCGGCGCGAGCACCCGGTCGTGGGGTGAGCCGTTCTCGGGGTGCGTCGATTGGGCAGAAACCGCACGTTTTGGGCCCGATTTCATGCGGTTGGTGACCAAACGTCGACCTCTGGGGGTGTGCCTGGGTCGGGGCGGCACCGAAGCGGAGCGAGGGGCCCGCCCCGGACTGCCGCCGTACGCCGGTCGGGCGAGGCTCGGGGTCAAGGACGGCGAAGCCGCCGCGCAGCGGACCGAGCGCAGCGAGGGTCCTGGAGGCCGAGACCCGACCGGCTACGCGGCGCACCCCCGGCTGAGCGGGGACAGCCCTCCCGGACACCGACCCTCGGCTCACCGGGGTTTCGACACGGTTGCGAGCGCAACCTCGTCGACCGGCGAGGTGCCGACCGGGCCGTGCGACGGTCCGACTACCAGCCCCAGGACTCGCGCAGCGGGAACCCGAAGCTGCGCTCCAGCGCATCGACCTCGGGAGCCAACGCGGTCCGCACCGTGAGGACGTCGTCGGTGGAGGGCCGCACGGCCCGGCGGTCGAGGGGCTGGTAGAGCGCTCGCTGCACGAGCGCGGACCGCTTCACGCGGCCCACCAGGAGGGCGCCGTCGTGCTCGCGCACCCAGTCGGCGCTGCGGCGCGCGGCCGACGCCAGGCGCAGGGAGCGGGCCCGCGCGGCCGGGAGCCGGGGCTCCAGGTCGGCTGCGGACAGCGGCAGGTGGTCGACGTCGAGGAAGTCGGTGACCGCGTCCAGGAAACCCTGGGGGTCGACGGCGAGGTCGTCGAAGAGCGCGACGTGCACCTGCTGGCGCGGGAACACCGCGAGGAACCGGTCCAGGGCGGTGGCGTAGCGGCCGTGCTCCAGCAGCTCGGGACGCGAGCGCAGCGCCTCCCCGAACGTCTCCGGGCCGATGCCGTGCTTGCGCATGTAGAGGTAGGAGGACCAGGCCCGCTCGACCGGGTCGCGCAGCGACACCATGACCTTCACCGGCCCGAGGGTGTCGTGGATGCGCCGGGCGGCCTCGGGGTGGAAGAGGTAGTCCTGGCAGACCTCCCCCACGACGGACTCCCCGCGCGCGCCGCGGAACTGCGCGGCGTACCACTCGGTGCCGCGGTCGTAGTAGCGGTCGAAGAAGTAGAGGTCCTTGGCCGGGCTGAGGTAGACGTCCGGGTGCCGGATCAGCATCTCGTGCAGCCAGGAGGAGCCGGCCTTGTCGGGGCCGACGTAGAGGAAGTTGGGGAGCCGGGTCACGACAGCCCCCGTCCGAGGCGCCGGGCCGCGGCGAGCATCCGCTGGGGCTCCACGCCCGGTCCGGCGATGGCCAGGGCGAGCCAGGCGTGCGGCGTGGCGGGGTAGCGCCGCAGCGCACGCCCGGCCATCACCGCCCCGCGGGCCCGCTGGCCGCCAGCCGCGCGGGCGTAGGCGATCTGGCCCAGGATGCGCGCGTGGCCGCGGCGCCGCTCGCAGAAGTCCGGGTGCTTGTCGAGGAGGTACTCCAGCGCCGTCGCGGTGTTGAGGGAGCGGTCCCGGAACCACGACGGGACGTCCTTGCGGATGTCGGCCAGGATCTCCTGCACCGCCCCGACCTCGCCCACCCGGCTCGCCCGGAGCAGCCAGTCGTAGTCCTCGCCGTAGCCGTGCGGGAGGTCCTCGTCGTACAGCCCCACCTCGTCGAAGGACGAGCGGCGCATCATCAGCGTCGAGCTGTGCAGCTCCTTGACCCGGTTGCCCAGCAGCCGCTCGTGGGTGACGACGCGTTCGCGGGCCGGCCACTCGACCTCGCCGCGCTCGCCCATGAGCAGGCGGATGCCGGCACCGACGGCGAGGAGGTCGGGGTCGGCCTGGAGCCGCTCGACCTGGAGCCGGACCTTGTCGGGGTGCCACAGGTCGTCGTCGTCGCAGCTCGCGACGAAGACGCCGCGCGAGGCCAGCAGCCCGGTGTTGCGGGCCCCGCAGAGGCCGCCCGTGCGGGTGTTCACGATCGGCACCACCTCGCGGCCCGGCAGGGACAGCAGCCCGAGCGCCGGGTCGGCGGCCTCGCGGTCGTGCACGACGACCACCTCCAGCTCGCCCTCGTAGTCCTGCGCGGTGATCGTCCGCAGGGTCTCGGCCAGCAGGGCCGGCCGTCCCCGGGTGGGGACGACCACGCTCACCATCGGTGCGGGCAG
>NZ_JBTCWL010000098.1:0-11729 GCF_054325275.1 Oryzihumus sp. | reverse complement strand
CCGGGTGGCGGGGCGCGCGCCCGCCCCCCGGACACCACTGATCTGGGGTCAGGTCAGCTCTTGATGAACATCTGGGTGAAGACCGGCAGGCCCTGGGTCGGGTCACCGACAGCGCCACCCACCTTGTTGCCGATCACGATGGCCATCTTGTCGTAGTAGAACGGCAGGGCCGGGACGTACGTCTCGAGGATCTCCTTGTCCAGCGAGCCCCACTTGGCGGCCTGCTGGTCGAGCGGGAGGGCGGAGATGTCGTCGATCTTCTTGTCCAGCGCCGGGTCCATCAGCTCACCGATGGAGTTGCCGTCCTTGACCGACTGGGTCTTGAACAGCACCGGGAACCAGGAGGAGCCGCTCGGCCAGTCGGAGCACCAGCCGCGGGGCGAGAACAGCATGTTCACCGGGCTGTCGTAGTTGCCGGTGTACTTGCGGATCTGGGCCTTCGGCACGCCGATCGCCTTGACCTTGAAGCCGGCGGCCTCGAGGAACTTGGTGCGGGCCTGGGTGAGCTGCGAGGAGGTCTGGCTGTCGTTGGAGTAGTACCAGGACAGCTGGAAGCCGAGCTTGCCGGCCTTCTGCAGCGCCGCCTTGGCAGCCGCCGGGTCGCCCTGGCCGGTGCCGGTCAGGCCGGCCACCGAGAACTTGGTGTAGCCCGGGACGGCCGGGGGCAGGATCGAGGACGCCGGGGCGCTGGTCAGGCTGTTGTTGCCGCTGACCTTGTTCATCTCGTCCCAGTTGTAGGCCAGGGCGATCGCCTTGCGGACCTCGAGCGGGATCTTGCGGGAGTCCATCTGCTCGACGATGGTGCAGGGGCTGTCGCCCTGGAGCAGCTGGGCCTTCTTGTCACCGGTCAGCTGCGGGACGACCGAGGAGTCGACGTTGTCGTACTCGACCGCGGCCGCGTCCGGACCCTGGCTGGCCAGGACCTGCTGCTGGCTCTTGATGGCGTCCCCGCCCCACTTGAAGTCCCAGCCGTCGACGTACTGGTGACGGACCGGGTCGGTGCTGGCGTCCCAGTTGGGGTTCTTGACGAGCTTGAGCTCCGCGCCCGGGTTGTAGCTCTGCCACATGTACGGGCCCGTGGTCATCGGGTTCTGCTCGTACTTCTGCTTGGTGTCCTTCGCCTTGGGGATCGGCGTGAACATCGGGAACGTGCCGTAGTAGGGCAGGTCCGGGAACGGGGTCTTGAGGTGGATGACCAGCGTGCTGTCATCCGGGGTCTCGACCCCGGAGTAGTTGTCACCCGAGGCGTAGGGACCCTTGTAGGTGTCGGCGTCCTTGAAGTAGGACAGCTGGTAGGTCGGGCCCGCGTCGAAGACGTCGTGCGCGAAGGAACGCTTGATCGCGTAGGCGAAGTCCTCGGCCTTGACCGGGGTGCCGTCCTGGTACTTGATGCCCTTCTTGAGCTTGAAGGTCCAGGTCAGCTTGTCGGCGGAGACCTTGCCGAGGTCCTCGGCGAGGTCCGGCACCAGCACGGGCTTGCCGTTGCGGATGTCGAACTGGGTCAGCGTCCGGAACGCGAGCTTCGCGATCTGGTTGCCGTCGGTGTAGTAGATGTTCGTCGGGTCGAACGTCGAGGGCGTGCTCTCGGCGTAGACCGTCATGGTCCCGCCCTTCTTCGCCCCCGCAATGTCCTTCGCCGGCCCCTTGGCCGACTCGTCCGTCGCCTTCTGCTGGGCACCGCCGATCGTGTCAGACGAAGAGCCCCCCGCCTGCTTGTTGTTGCTGGACGGCGTGCCGCACGCGGCCAGTCCGATCACAGCCACGGCAGCAATGAGCGCCGTACCCTTCAATCGAATCACTGCGATTCTCCTTGTCTTGCCTGGATGGGCCACGCTGCGTCAGCGGCGCGTCTTGGGGTCGAACGCGTCTCGCACGCTGTCACCCAGCCAGCTCAGGGCCAGGGTGAGGGCGGACACTCCGACGACAGGCAGCCACAGGTACAGCGGGTCTGCCTGGTAGTACGTGGTGGCCTTGGCGATCATCTGGCCCCACGACGGGGTGGGCTCGATGAGCCCGACCCCGAGGAAGGTGAGCCCGGCCTCGGCAACGATGTAGGCCGGGAGCGCCAGGGACAGCGAGATCACGATCGGCGCGACGAGGTTCGGGAGCAGCTCCTTGAACAGCACCCGCCGGGTCGGGACGCCGATGACCTTGGCTGCGGCGACGAACTCCCGCTCGCGCAGCGAGATGACCTCACCGCGGATCAGCCGCGCCAGGCTGGCCCAGCCGAAGAAGACCAGGACGCCGATCAGGACGAAGAAGCGGATGTCCGCGTTGTCCTGCGGCGACAGCGCGTTGACGCCGCCGGCGATGCTCACGACGATCGGCACGGCCGCGATGGCGACGAGCAGGTAGGGCAGGCTCAGCACGAAGTCGATGACCCAGCTGATGACCCGGTCGACCCAGCCGCTGAGGAAGCCGGCGGTGAGGCCGAGCACGACGCCGACCACCGAGGACGTGATCGCGGCGACGAAGGCGATGACCAGGCTGGGGCGTGCCCCATAGGTCCACTGCGCGAACAGGTCGCGGCCGGTCTTGGGCTCGACGCCGAACCAGTGGTCGGCGTTCGGGCCGATGGTCGGGAAGCCGAACTCGTCCACCAGCTCGGTGTGGAAGTCGCTGTAGTTCTGGCCCTCGATAGCGCACAGCAGGGGCGCGAGGACCGCCACGAGGACGAAGAACAGCACCACGCACCCACACACGATCGCCATGCGGTCCGTGCGCAGGCGGTCGAACGCGATCCGCGACGGGGACTTGCCGTGCTCCTTGGTGGACGCCACGGGAACCGCGGCGACCAGGGCCTCGCTCGAGACCTGGTCCTGCGGGTCGACACCCAGCGACATGCGCACTCCGTCCATGTGAAACAGCCGTGACGACATCGTTCGGCCTCACATGGCGAAGGGGTCCCCCGACAAGATGTGACGGCGCTCTCACGAGTCGGCGTAAACATGCCACACGGTCAGGCCCACATCCAGAACAGTCGATGCGTTGGATGACAAATCGTTACCGAGCGTGTTGATGCGCGCTCAGCGGCCGCGGATGTGCCTGCGCAGCTGGGCCCACCGGGCCGACAGCGTCTGTTCCCAGCCGCGTTCGGTCGGGTGGTAGTAGTCGGCCTGCTCCGCGAGGTCGTCCGGGAGGTACTGCTGCTGCACCACACCGGCCGGGTCGTCGTGGGGGTAGGAGTAGCCCTCCCCGTGGCCGAGGCGTGCCGCTCCGGCGTAGCCGCTCCCCCTCAGGTGGACCGGGACGGGGCCTCCGCGACCGGCCCGGATGTCGGCGATCGCCGCGTTGATGCCGGCGTAGGCGGCGTTGGACTTGGGCGCCAGGGCGTTGTGGACGACGGCCTGCGCCAGGATGATCCGCGCCTCGGGCATGCCGATCTGGGCCACCGCGTGCAGGGCGGCGACGGCGGTCTGCAGTGCCGTGGGGTCGGCCATGCCGACGTCCTCACTGGCCGCGATGACGATGCGCCGGGCGATGAAGCGCGGGTCCTCCCCCGCCTCCAGCATCCGCGCGAGGTAGTGCAGCGCGGCGTCGACGTCACTGCCCCGCATCGACTTGATCAACGCGCTGGCCACGTCGTAGTGCTGGTCGCCGGTGCGGTCGTAGCGCACGGCGGCGTGTGCCACCGCCTGCTCCACCTGCGCCAGCGTCACCTCCACCGGCTCGTCGGTATGCCGTCCGGCCGGCTGGGCGTCGAGGGCCACCCCGGCGGCCGCCTCCAGCGAGGTCAGTGCCCGCCGGGCGTCTCCCCCGGCGATGCGCACGAGGTGGGCGCGGGCGTCGGCCGCGAGGGTGAACGCCCCGGCCAGGCCACGCTCGTCCTCCAGGGCGCGGGTGAGCACCTGGTCGAGCTCGTCGTCGGCGAGCGGGCCGAGGGTGATGAGCATCGAGCGGGACAACAGCGGGGCGATGACGCTGAACGAGGGGTTCTCCGTCGTCGCGGCCACCAGGATGACCAGGCGGTTCTCCACGCCCGGCAGCAGGGCGTCCTGCTGGGCCTTGGTGAACCGGTGGATCTCGTCGAGGAAGAGCACCGTCTGGCGGTCATAGAGGTCGCGCTCGCGCGCCGCGGCGTCCATGACGGCGCGGACGTCCTTGACCCCGGCGGTCACCGCGGACAGCTCGACGAACTTGCGCCCGGCGTTGGTGGCCACGAGGTGCGCGAGGGTGGTCTTGCCCGTTCCCGGCGGCCCCCAGAGGATCGCCGACAGCGGGCCGGCGGGCCCGGCATACCCCTCGATGAGGCGGCGCAGGGGGCTGCCCGGGCGCAGCACGGCGCCCTGCCCGCGCACCTCCTCCAGCGACTGCGGGCGCATCCGGACGGCCAGTGGCGGCATCACCGACGGCGACGCGTCGACACCGGCGGCACCCTCGCGGTGCGCCGTGGCGAAGAGGTCGTCGTCGGCCGTGCTCACGGCTGGCAGGCTATCCCGCGTGACCCACACGCCCTCCCCCGCGTCACCTCCGCGCACGACGTCGCCGGCACGCCCGACACGCCTGGCCCGGATGGGCACCGTCGTGGGGCGCCATCCCTGGCGCGTCCTCGGCCTGTGGCTGGTCGTCGTGGTCCTGTGCTTCGCGGCGGCCGCCGGCGCGCTCGGCGGTGACTCGCTGTTCCAGCGGCTCACCTCGGGTGAGCCGACCGTGCCGGGCGAGGCGCGCACCGGCCGGGACCTCGTCTCCGAGGCGGCGACCAAGGGACCGGCGACGATGCTGCAGGTCACCGGGGTGGACCTCACCGCCCCTGCCGTCGCCGGCGCCGTCCGCCGGCACTCCGCGGCCCTGCGCCGCATCAGCGGGGTCCAGCAGGTGGCCACCCCCTTCGTCGTCCCTGGCGGACCCACGTCGGCTGCGGCCAGATCCCTTGTGGCACAAAGCGACCCGTCCGTCGGCGGGTTCCTCACCGTCGTCGACACGAAGCCGGGCCTGTCGAAGGCGGCACAGCGCAGCACCGAGTCGGCGGTCACCGCCGAGCTGCAGGCCATGGTGCGCGACCTGCCGGGCGCGCGCGGCCACGTCGGTGGCACCTCGCAGCTGGTCAGCCAGATCACCGGCCAGGTCGAGACCGACCTGCGCACCGGCGAGGGCATCGCGCTGCCGGTCAGCCTGCTGGTCATGGTGGTGGTGTTCGGCGGCTTCATCGCCGCGGGCATGCCCGTCGTCGGGGCCATCGCCTCGATCGGGGGCGCGCTCGCCAGCCTGCTCGCCTTCTCCTACCTCATCGACCTCGACGCCTCGGTCGTCAACGTCGTCACCGTCCTGGGGCTGGGCCTGTGCATCGACTACGGCCTGCTGGTCGTCAGCCGGTTCCGCGAGGAGCTCCGCGCGATCGCCGCCGGCGGCCCCGCGGCCGACATCACCCACGAGCAGGTCGTGCGCGCCACCTCGCGCACCCTCGCGAGCGCCGGTCGCACGGTGATGTTCTCCGGGCTGACCGTGGCCATCTCGCTGAGCAGCCTGCTGGTGTTCCCGGCCCAGCTGATGAAGGCCATCGGCGCCGCCGGTGTCTCCGTGGTCGTCGTGGCGCTGCTGGTCGCGCTGACCCTGGTGCCCGCACTGTGCGCGTTGGCCGGTCGCCGGCTGCTGCGCCGTGGCACCGAGCAGGCGTCGGACACCGGCATCTTCAGCGCCCTGGCCCTCCGGGTGCAGCGGCGCCCGGTGGCCGTCATCGTCGTCGTGGTCGCGGCGCTGCTGGTCGCGGCCGGCCCGGCCCTCAGCCTGCAGCTGACGTCCTCGGGCACCCGCCTGCTGCCCGCCGGCACCGACCAGCGCGTGTTCTTCGAGACCCTGAAGCGGGACTACCCGGCGACCAGCGCTCCGGACGTCACCGTCGTGGCACGGGCACCGCTGGCGTCGGTCACCCGCTGGGCCGGGGACACCGCCGCCCACGTGCCCGGCGTGCGCAGGGTCGACGCCCCGAAGCAGGCCACGCCGGACCTGGTCTCGGTCGGGCTGCGCACCACCGACGGGCCGCTCGGCGCCACCACCCGCCGGGTGGTCACCTCGCTGCGGGCCGACCGCCCGGCCTTCCCCACGTGGGTCACCGGGCAGGCCGCCCAGCTCGCCGACTTCAGCGCGTCGATGCGCGCGCGGGCGCCGGTGGCCGTGGCGCTCATCGTGGTCGCGACGTTCGTGCTGCTGTTCCTCATGACCGGGTCGGTGGTGGTGCCGCTGAAGGCGCTGCTGCTCAACGTGCTGTCCCTCGGCGCCAGCCTCGGCATCACGGTGTGGATCTTCCAGGAGGGCCACCTCGCGGGTCTCATCGGCTTCCAGTCGGTGGGCGGCATAGAGTCCACGATCCCGTTGCTGGTGCTGGCGTTCGGCTTCGGCCTGTCGATGGACTACGAGGTGTTCCTGCTCTCCCGCATCACCGAGCTGGTCCGGCGCGGCCACGACAGCGACGAGGCGGTGGTGCTGGGCCTGCAGCGCTCCGGGCGGATCATCACCTCCGCGGCCGTGCTGATCATCATCGTCTTCTGCGGCTTCGCCGCCGGCAGGCTCCTGGTCATCAAGGAGACCGGCGTGGCCCTCGCGGTGGCCGTGGCGATCGACGCCACCCTGGTGCGGATGCTGCTGGTCCCCGCCACGATGACCGTCCTCGGCCGGCGCAACTGGTGGGCGCCGGCGCCGTTGCGCCGCTGGCACGCCCGCTACGGCATCTCCGAACAGGTCGAAGGTGCCCGCTGAGACCGTGCAGCAGCTCACGTCGTGGCAGGAGCTGCTCGAGGCGTCCGGGCAGGACCCGTTCGTCCGGTATGACGTGGGGCCGGCCTTCACCAGCGGCTGGGCGGTGGACGGCGCGGTCGCCTTCCTGCGGCGCACCCCCTCGGGCCGGACCGCGCTGGCGCTGCTGGGCAGCCCGGCCGGCGTGGAGGCGCTGGTAGTCACCTTGGCCGCCGACCCGTCCGTCGTGACCGGCCACGACGTCAGGGCCATCACGCTGCCCCAGCCGCTGGAACCGTTGCTGGAGAGGCACTTTCGCATGGGCCCGGTTTCTCGCTGGGAGTGGCTGTGGACGCAGGAGGTCCCGGAGCAGCAGCGCGCCGAGGCGGCGCTCGTCGCTCTGGACAACGCCGCCGACGCCGCTGAGCTCACGGCGTTCCTCACGGACGCCAGCCCGACGGCGAGCGCCCGCCCCGGCGACGAGGGCAGCAGGTGGTGGGTCGGTGCACGAGACGGCTCGGGCGCGCTCGTCGCCTGCGGCGCCCTGCAGCGCACCGGTGGTGGCAGCCCGCACCTGGCGAGCATCGCGGTCCGCCCGGACCGGCGTGGCGAGGGCCTGGGCGCGGCCGTGACGGCGGCGCTGACCCGCCGGGCGATCACCCTCGACGGGGTGTCGACCCTGGGCATGTACTCCGACAACGCGGTGGCTCGCTCGCTCTACCTGCGCCTGGGCTACCGGGTCGCACAGGCCTGGGCGACCCGCGTCATACGGCTCCTGGAGTGAGTGCACGGGAGCCCCCGCACCGGTGCGGTGCGGGGGCTCCCGGGACGAGCCGACGTCAGTGGACGTCGAGCGCGGCGGTCGCGGTGGAGCGGTCCGGTGCCTTCACCACGACGGTGTGGTCACCGAGCGTGGTGTCCGCCGGGACGGTCACCTTCACCAGGACGTTGCCGCCGGCGTCGGTGGTCACCGTGCCGAGAGCCACCGTGCCGTCGAGCGAGATCCGCTGCAGCGTCAGGGGCGTGAAACCGCGCAGGTGCATCAGGACCTGCTTGCCCGGCTTCACCCGTGGCGGGGACAGCTGCACCGTCCCGGAGCTGACCGGGTCGACGTGGGCGACCGGGCGGACCCGCACGACCTGCGGGTCGTGGTCGGAGGCCTGGTCGGCGAACTCGGAGTTGACGTGGATGACGTCGTACTCCACCGCGCCCGGCGCCGACAGCACCGTCGAGGTGAAGATGTGGTCGAGCACCTGCGAGACGCCGTTGTAGTTGTAGGTGTAGCGCTCGTTGGCCGGCAGGGTGTTGATCAGGTCGGTCAGCGTCGCACCGTTGTCGGTGAGCGTCGTGACCGCCGGGGAGAACTGGTAGTCGTTGAAGTCACCAGCCAGCACGATGTTGGCCTTCGGGTCGACGGCCAGCACCTGCTTGACGAACGCGTTGACGGCCGTGGCCTGCGCGGTGCGCTGCTGCTCCGAGCTGCGCGTCGGCGGCTGGAATCGGCCGTCGGCGTTCTGGTCGCCGCCCTTGGAGTTGAAGTGGTTGGCGACCACGATGACCTTCTTGCCCTGGAAGACGAACTCGCCGGCCAGGGGCTTGCGGCTGTCCTCCCACGCTGTGTTCGACGGGTCGACCCGGCCGGGCGAGACGGTCAGCGCCGCGGTGCCGTCGCTGTCCTCCTGCACGCCGACCGCGGTGGTGGGGTCACCGCCGGGCCGCTGCACGAACGTGACGCGGTCGGGGTTGTAGAGGAAGGCGACGCGGATGTTGCCGCCCGGCTGGCCACCGTCCTGGTCGTTGACCGGGTCGATCTCGGCCCACTTGTATGCCGGGCCACCGGCCGCGCTGATCGCCGCGGTGAGCTTGGTGAGGGTCTGGTCGGCGGCCACGGTGCCGTCGTCGGTCGCACCGCTGTTGTCCTGGATCTCCTCCAGGCTCACCACGTCGGGCGAGGCGAGGTTGGTGACCACGCCCGCGCCGAGGCGCTGGTACTTCGCGTCGGGGTCGCCGGGCGCGAGGTTCTCCACGTTGTAGGTCGCGACCGCGAGCTGGTCGGCGGCCTGCGGGGTGGCCAGGTTGCCGGTGAGGTGGTTGTCCTGCCACGCACCGGTGGCCGTCGCGGCGATCGCGTAGCCGCCGAAGGTGGACCAGTCCACCGGGCCGCTGGTGGCGCCGTTGAGCACGTCGCCGACGTTCGCGGCCGGGACGACGCCGTTGACCGGGGACACGAGGACGCGGCCGGAGGGCAGGTTGTAGCTGTCCACGTAGGCGCCACCGCGGTACGTCGCGTTCTGCGCCGGCTTGGTGGTCACGTAGATCTCGCCGTACTGCGGCTTGCCGGGGCCGACGACGCGGGCGTCGTCCACCTCGACCCGCATGCCCTCGTGGGCCTCCCAGAACTCCATCGCGGAGTGGGCCGGGTCGACCGGGTTGATCGCCTCGACGTTGCCACCGGCGACCTGCGGGGCGTAGGTGTCGGGCACCGTCGACGGGGTCAGCTGCAGCGGGGCCGGCAGGGCGTTGCCCTTGCTGACCACGGTGACGGTGGTGGCGTTGATCTCGGTGGTGGACAGGCTCGAGGTGCTCGAGACGGTCTCCCCGGAGGACAGCGGGTAGTAGTCGGTGACCGGGCCGGTCACGAGGACCGCGTCGCCGACCGAGACGCCACCCTTGGAGCTGAAGACGAAGACGCCGGAGGACGCCGACGGGCGGGCCGCGTCGGGCTGGGTCTCCTGGATCCAGTAGCCGGCGCTCTTGCCGGTGCGCACCGCGGTGACGACGCCGGCGACCTTGCTGACTGTCTGGCCCTTGAGCGGCGAGATGAACCCGTCGCCCTGGATGTCCTGGATCGTCGTCGTGCCCGGGAGGCACTCCTGCGGGGTCGGGACGGCGGTGCAGTCCGGGCCGGTCGGCGCCGAGCCGTTGACCGTCTTGGGCGTCGGGGCGGCGACAGTGAAGTCGGCGCCGTTGTTGCCGGTGTTGACGACCGGGCCGTTCTTGCGCTGGGCCGAGGTCGAGTTGCTCGTCGCCGCGGTGGGGGTGCCGCCGGCGGCGTCGTTGGCCCCGCCGAAGCCGACGAAGTCCACCACACCCGCGGCGGTGGAGCAGGTCGCACCGCAGGAGAGGGCGGTGGTGCTGTTGACGAGCGCGACCTTGCCCGCGGTGGAGGACATGGCGATCGTGCCGGTCACGTCCGGGGTGGGCAGTGCGGCGCCGGTGGCGCCGCCGGCCTCGCCGACGAGGTATCGCGCGCCGGGCGGGATGCTGCCGGTCAGGGCCGTCTTGCCCGACCAGGCGGCATTCGTGCTGGTCGCCGAGGCGTACTGGACCGACCAACCGGTGAGGTCGACCGACTGCGTGCTGGTGTTGACCAGCTCGATGAAGTCGTTGGCGTACGGCGCGCCGGAGTTGCCGCCGCCTCCGTAGACCTCGTTGATGATGACGCTGGCGCCGGGGTCGACCGCGTGGGCGGCCGGCGCCAGGCTCAGGCCGGCGACGAGGACGGTGCCTGTGGCCGCCACCGCCCCCGTCACTGTGCGCAGGAAAGGCATGGTGCTCCTGGGATGTCGCAGAAGGTGGCTCGCGCCCGGGTGTGGTCGCGAGCGAGCACAACCTAGGGGTCCGCTGTGTGCCTTGTGCGGGCTTTTGCCGACAAATGGGAAGAATTTGGCCGGGGTCTCCCCGGGGTTCACCGGCCCGGCCACCCGGCATACACAACAGCGGCCCCCGCCCCGGTGAGGGGCGAGGGCCGCGGGTGGCGCCGGGGATCAGGCCTCGGGCTGCTCGCGCGGCTCGGGCGTGGCGTCGACGCCGGCCTCCTTGCGCTGGGCGTCCGTGATCGGCGCGGGCGCGTCGGTCAGCGGGTCGACGCCGCCCCCGGACTTGGGGAAGGCGATGACCTCGCGGATCGACTCGGCACCGGCGAGCAGGGCGACGATGCGGTCCCAGCCGAAGGCGATGCCACCGTGCGGCGGGGCACCGAAGGCGAAGGCGTCGAGCAGGAAGCCGAACTTCTCCTGCGCCTCCTCGTGCGACAGGCCCATGACCTTGAAGACGCGCTCCTGGATGTCGCGACGGTGGATACGGATCGAGCCGCCACCGATCTCGTGGCCGTTGCAGACGATGTCGTAGGCGTAGGCCAGCGCCGGGCCGGGGTCGGTGTCGAAGGTGTCGAGGTACTCCGCCTTGGGCGAGGTGAATGCGTGGTGCACCGCGGTCCAGGCACCCGAGCCGACGGCGACGTCGCCGCTGGCGGTGGCGTCCTCGGCCGGCTCGAACAGCGGGGCGTCGACGACCCACAGGAAGGACCACGCCGACTCGTCGATCAGGCCGCAGCGACGGCCGATCTCGAGGCGGGCGGCGCCGAGCAGGGCACGGGAGTGCTTCGGGGCGCCGGCGGCGAAGAAGATGCAGTCGCCCTTGTCGGCGCCGACGAAGTCGGCCAGGCCGGCGCGCTCGGCGTCGGTGAGGTTCTTGGCGACCGGGCCGCCGAGCTCGCCGTCGTCACCGACGAGGACGTAGGCCAGGCCCTTGGCGCCGCGCTGCTTGGCCCACTCCTGCCAGGCGTCGAGCTGCTTGCGGGGCTGCGACGCGCCGCCGGGCATGACCACGGCACCGACGTAGGGCGCCTGGAACACGCGGAAGGTGGTGTCCTTGAAGAACTCCGTGCACTCCACGAGCTCGTTGCCGAAGCGCATGTCGGGCTTGTCGGAGCCGAAGCGCGCCATCGCCTCGTGGTAGGTCAGGCGCGGCAGCGGGCCCTGGACCTCGTGGCCGACGAGCGCCCACAGGGACTTCAGGATCGCCTCGCCGAGCTCGATGATGTCGTCCTGCTCGACGAAGCTCATCTCGATGTCGAGCTGGGTGAACTCCGGCTGGCGGTCGGCGCGGAAGTCCTCGTCGCGGTAGCAGCGCGCGATCTGGTAGTAACGCTCCATGCCGGCGACCATGAGCAGCTGCTTGAACAGCTGGGGGCTCTGCGGCAGGGCGTACCAGCTGCCCGGCTGGAGGCGCGCCGGCACGAGGAAGTCGCGGGCCCCTTCGGGGGTGGAGCGGGTCAG
>NZ_JBTCWL010000097.1:0-11902 GCF_054325275.1 Oryzihumus sp. | reverse complement strand
GCCACCTCCTGGGTGGCGCCGGCCCCGTCGTCGTGATGACCCGGTCAGACCGGGCTGCAGAGCGAGACGTCCAGCAGCGACGCGCAGCCGGACGCCGGTGCGCTGAGCGGCAGGTCGGACACGGTGGTCGGGAGGATGGAGGTCGGGCTGACCGCTGCGGTCGTCGGGCTGGGCGTACCGGACCCGGCGCCCAGGATCGGCGGCCACCCGCCACCCCCGCTGGAGGGCGAGGTGGACGGCGAGGACGGCGAGGAGGGCGTGTCGCTCGGGCTGGTGGTGCTCGAGCTCGGGGTGCCCGGCTTCCGGGTCTTGCTCGTCGTGGAGTCCGAGGACGAAGGGTGGCTCTTGCCGACCGTCGGGATGTGCGGCTTCTTCGAGGGCTTCTGGCCCGGCTTCGGCGGGCCCTGCGGCTGGTCCACGAAGGCCGCGGGCAGGAACGAGGCCGGGAGCTCGTTGACGTCGCTGCGGTAGGCCTCGGCCAGCGCCTCGACGGTGCGCACGTAGGAGTCGGAGTTGTTGTAGCGCAGCAGCGAGCCGTAGAGGTCGCTCGACTGGCGCAGGTCGACCCGGCCGGAGCACAGGTAGGCGGCCGTGGTGGTGGCCGCGTCCTGGATGCTCTGGGGGTTCTTGAAGCCGTCGGCGTCGGCGTCGGTGCCGATCGCCCGCCACGTGCTGGGGATGAACTGCATCGGGCCGACCGCGCGGTCCCAGATGCCGTCCTGGTCGTAGAGACCGCTGTCGGTGTCCTTGACCCGCTCGGTGCCGTGCGTGCCGTCGAGCTCCATGCCGTAGATGCCCGGCGTCGCGATGCCCTGGTCGTTGAGGCTGCTGCCGCCGTAGCGGCCGTGGTCGCTCTCGACCTTGCCGATCGCGGCGAGCACCGGCCAGTCGAGGTGGCAGCTCGGGTCGGCCGTGCGCATCAGGTGCTCGGCCGAGCGGTAGGCCGACAGGGCCTGCGCCGGGACGCCGGACCGGTCGATGACCACGGCCTCGGAGCTGGTCGACTTCGTGCCGGGGCGGATGCCCAGGCCCTTGGCCACCCGGGACGGGGCGATGGGCGGGGAGCCGGCGTCCTCCATGATGAACTCGGGGACCTTGACCAGGGTGCCCGAGGCGTTGGCCGCCGACGCGCTGTCGGGGGCGTGCCCGAGCGCTGCGAGGGCGACTCCACCACCGATCAGGGCCACCGCGGGCGCCGCGGCCCAGATGCGCCGCCACGGGATCATGACCGTCCGTGCCTGTCCGTGCTTGCTCACGACTCGTCTCCTTGCTGGTTCAGCTCCCCACCCCCGGGGCTTGCGACAGGACCAACGAGGCGGTTCGGAGGAAGTCACGGTTGCCGCCACGCGGTTGAGATCCGTCACTTCCCCAGCCACCCGGCATACGCTGCAGGCGCCGTGGGACGCTGCGCAGAGGGGCCCGACATGTCATCACGAAACCCGTCCGGTCTGCACCTTTTGCCCAGGTTCTGGGCGGGGACCGTGGTGCTGGCGGTCACCATGGCCGGCGTGACGGGCTGCTCCAGCGGCAGCCCGCGCAAGGCCGCCGCGCCGAGCACCCCGCCGAGCTCCGCCACGACCACGGCCGGCGCGCCGGCGGTCAACCCGCTGACGGGCTTGGGTGCGCCCCCGTCCGGCCCCGTCATCGCGGTCAAGGTCGACGACACCGAGAACGGCCGGCCCTCGCGGGGGATCGACCAGGCCGACGTGATCTACCTCGAGCAGGCCGAGGGTGGGCTGAGCCGCATGCTCGCGGTCTTCTCCGGGCACCGGCCCCGGGTCGAGGCGGTGCGCAGCGTCCGCACCAGCGACCCCGAGCTGCTCGCGCAGTACGGCCGGGTCGTCCTCGTCTTCTCCGGGGGCGCCCGGCCGGTGCTCCCGATCATCGACCGATCCCCGCTGCGCACGGTGGTCAACGACCGGGGCGGCCCGGGCTTCAGCCGCGACCGGTCCCGTCCCGCGCCCTACAACCTCGTGGCCGACCTGGCCGTGGTGGCCAAGCGGGTCAAGGGAGACGGGGTGCGCGACGTGGGCTTCCGCTTCGCCTCCAGCGACCCGCGGCTGGCCTCGGCGCCGGCCGCCGCGCAGGTCCGCACGTCCGTCGGGGCGACCACCGTGACCTTCGTCTGGGACGCCGCGCGGCACCGCTACGTGCGCACCATCGGCGGGCGCAGGCTGACCACGGCCGGCGGGGTGGTGCTGGGCAAGCCCAACGTCCTGGTGCAGTTCTGCTCGATCGTGCCGGACCGCCGCGACATCGACGTCAACGGCAACCCCTCCCAGTACACCCACACCGTGGGCTCGGGCCGGGTCGTCCTGTTCCGTGACGGCAGGCGGATCGAGGGGCGGTGGGCCCGGCCCAGCGCCGGGGCGCCGACGACGTTCACCGACGCGACCGGCAAGCCGCTGGCCTTCGCGCCGGGTGGGCTGTGGGTGGCGCTCGTGGCCACCACCGCCAAGGTCTGATCCGGGCGCGGACCACCCCGCGAGATCGACGAGACCCACACCAACCCGTCGGTGGTGTGGGTCTCGTCGATCCCGGCGGGGGTGGGACCTCAGCCCAGCTGGGCCACCACGTGCTCGACGCAGGCGATCAGCGCCGAGACGTCCTCGGGGTCGACCGCGGGGAACATCGCGACCCGCAGCTGGTTGCGACCCAGCTTGCGGTAGGGCTCGACGTCGACCACGCCGTTGGCGCGCAGCACCTTGGCCACGGCTGCGGCGTCGACCTCGTCGGCGAAGTCGATGGTGCCCACGACCTGGGAGCGCGCGGCCGGGTCCGCGACGAACGGCGAGGTGTATGCCGTCCCCTCGGCCCAGGAGTACAGCCGCGAGGAGCTGTCGGCGGTGCGCTTGACCGCCCAGTCCAGGCCGCCGTTGCCGTTGATCCAGCGCACCTGCTCGGCGAGCAGGGCGAGGGTGCCGACGGCCGGGGTGTTGTAGGTCTGGTTCTTGCGTGAGTTGTCGATCGCCGTCGGCAGGCTGAAGAAGTCCGGCACCCAGCGGCCGGTGGCGGCGATCTCGTCGACCCGGGCCAGGGCGGCCGGGGAGAACGCGGCGAGCCAGAGCCCACCGTCGGCCGCGAAGCACTTCTGCGGGCCGAAGTAGTAGACGTCGCTCTGGGTGATGTCGAGCGGCAGGCCGCCGGCACCGGAGGTGGCGTCGACGAGCACGAGAGCGTCATCGTCGGCGCCCGCGACGCGCTGGACCGGCGCCATGACGCCCGTGGAGGTCTCGTTGTGCGGCCACGCGTAGACGTCGATCCCGGCCTCGGCGACGGGCGCGGCCAGGGTGCCGGGCTCGGCCTTGATGACGCTCGAGCTGCCCAGGAAGGGCGCCTTGTCGGTCACGGTCGCGAACTTGCTGGAGAACTCGCCGAACGCGAGGTGCTGGGCGCGCTCGCGCACCAGGCCGAACGCGGCGATGTCCCAGAACGCCGTGGAGCCACCGTTGCCGAGGATGATCTCGTAGCCCTCGGGCAGGGAGAACAGCTCGCGCAGGCCCTCGCGGACCTCCCCGACGAGGTTCTTCACCGGGGCCTGGCGGTGGGAGGTGCCCAGCACGGTGCGCCCGAGCGAGGCGAGGTAGTCGACCTGCTCGGGGCGGACCTTGCTCGGGCCGGAACCGAACCGGCCGTCCTGGGGCAGCAGCTCGGCGGGGATGGTGATGGCGGCGTCGGTCACGGGACGTCCTTCGGGTCAGAGGCGGTTTGCGGCAGTTCTGACGCCGTTGTCAGGTGCGACCCATTCAAGCAAACCGTCCAGCCCGTGGACGCGATGGTCCGCCGGGTGGGACGGAGGTCTCAGCCGGCGTGACCCGGGGCGACCTGCGCGTCCCAGCCGGCGACGTCCTCCGCGGGGCGCGGGCCGTCGCCCACGTAGCGCGCCGACGGCCGGATCAGGCGCCCGGTGCGCTTCTGCTCGAGCACGTGCGCCGACCAGCCGGCGGTGCGGGCGCAGGTGAACATCGGCGTGAACATCGACGCCGGCACCTGCGCGAAGTCCAGCAGCACCGCGGCCCAGAACTCCACGTTGGTGGCCAGCACCCGGTCAGGGCGGCGGGCGTGCAGCTCCTCCAGGGCGGCCTTCTCCAGCGCGGCGGCGACCTCGAAGCGTGGGGCGCCGAGCCGCTCGCACGTCGCGCGGAGCACACGCGCACGGGGGTCCTCCGCGCGGTACACGCGGTGCCCGAAGCCCATGAGCCGCTCGCCCTTGTCGAGCACGTCCTTGACGTAGGCGGTGGCGTCGCCGGAGGACTCCACGCCCTCGATCATGTGCAGCACCCGGGAGGGTGCGCCGCCGTGCAGCGGGCCGCTCATCGCCCCGACCGCGCCGGACAGGCAGGCGGCGACGTCGGCGCCGGTGGAGGCGATGACGCGGGAGGTGAAGGTGGAGGCGTTCATGCCGTGCTCGGCCGCGGAGACCCAGTAGGCGTCGACCGCCTCGACGTGGCGCGGGTCGGGCTCGCCGCGCCAGCGGATCATGAACCGCTCGACGATGGTCTGCGCCTTGTCCACCTCGCGCTGGGGGACCATCGGGCGGTCCTGCCCGCGGGCCGACTGCGCGATGAAGGACAGCGCCATCACCGAGGCGCGGGCGAGGTCGTCGCGGGCCTGCGCCGGGTCGATGTCGAGCAGCGGGCGGAAGCCCCACACGGGGGCGAGCTGGGCCAGTGCGCTCTGCACGTCGACGCGCACGTCACCGGTGTGCACCGGCAGGGGGAAGGGCTCCGCCGGTGGCAGGCCCGGGTTGAACTTGTTGTCGACCAGCAGCCCCCACACGTTGCCGAACGACACCTTGCCGACGAGGTCGTTGATGTCGACCCCCCGGTAGCGCAGCGCGCCACCCTCCTTGTCGGGCTCGGCGATCTCGGTCTCGAACGCGATGACACCCTCGAGTCCGGGCTTGAAGTCGCTGTCGGTCATCAAAGCACTCCGTCCCTGCACCCGACCGCGGTGTCGGGGGCGCCTGCCATTCTGCACCGTGTCCCGCGTCGAGCGAACGGTGCGGTCCGTGTGGAGGACACCGTTCGCCCTTCCCGCACAAGGAGTCCGCCATGGCACGAGCCCCCCGCCGCCTCGAGGTCGACCTTCCCGACCTCGAGCCCTTCGGCGACGCCGGCCTGGAGCAGGCAGGGGAGTACGACGCCCTCGAGCTGCGTGACCTCGACCTGTCCGGCCAGGACGGGCGCGACGCCCGGTTCCTCGAGTGCGGGGTCTACGCCTGCCGCCTGGACGAGACCCGGCTGCGCGGGGCCCGCTTCGCCGACTGCG
Source organism: Oryzihumus sp. (assembly GCF_054325275.1). NCBI lineage: Bacteria > Bacillati > Actinomycetota > Actinomycetes > Micrococcales > Intrasporangiaceae > Oryzihumus > Oryzihumus sp. Next base: position 6,631 of record NZ_JBTCWL010000097.1, on the reverse strand, counting down.
TCCTCGCCGACCTGCAGGGCGTGGCGCCGGACCTGGCCGAGACCTCCTGGCTCGACGTCGTGGTCAGCGACCCGCGTCTGGCGGCGGTCCAGGCGTTCGGCGCCGACCTGCGCCGGGTCGCGGTGCGCGGGGGCAAGGTCGACTACCTCAACCTGCGCGGGGCGACCCTGCAGGACGTGCGGTTCGAGGGAGCCGTGCTGCGGGAGGTCGACTTCGCCGAGGCCACCCTGGTCGACGTCAGCTTCGACGGCTGCCAGCTGGTCGAGCCCGACTTCTCCCGCGCCCGCCTGGAGCGGGTCGATCTCAGTGGTGCCGACCTGCGGGCGCCCAGGGGCGTGACCAGCCTGGCCGGCGCGACGATCGCCCAGTCCCAGCTCTACGACCTCGCCCCCGCCTTCGCGGCCCAGCTCGGCCTCACCGTGCTCGAGGGTCGTTAGCCTTCGACCCATGACGCCTGCGGACCGCCACGACTACCTCGGTGAGGGACTGCTCGAGCAGCACCTCGCCGCCACACCGTGGCGGCAGGCCAGCGCCTGGCTGGAGGCTGCCCGGGAGCGGGCCGCCGCAGAGGGCGACGTGCCCGAGCCGACCGCGATGTCGGTGGCCACCGTCGACGCCGCCGGCCGCCCCGACGTGCGCACCGTCCTCATGCGCTTCTTCGACCCCAGTGGCCCGGGTTTCGTCACCAACCTGGAGTCGGCCAAGGGCCGGCAGCTCGCCGGCAACGCCGGCATCGCCGCCTCCCTCACCTGGCCGGCCATGTATCGCGCAGTCCGCTTCCGGGGCACGGCGCACCGGCTGCCCGAGGAGCAGGTCCGCGACTACTTCGGCCACCGCCCGTGGGGCTCCCGGGTCAGCGCGTGGGCGTCGCGGCAGTCGCAGGTGATCGAGGGCCGCGAGGGGCTGGAAGCCGCCTACGCGCGATACGCGGCGCAGTGGCCGGACCGCGGTGGGGTCGACGACGTGCCGGTGCCGCCGTTCTGGGGCGGCTACCGCATCACCTGTGACGAGGTGGAGTTCTGGGCCGGCCGGCGCGACCGCCTGCACGACCGGCTGGTCTTCGTCCGGGCCGGTGAGGGCGACCTCGACGACCCGTCCGCGTGGCGGGTGGAGCGCCGCCAGCCCTGAGGCTGCCGGTCCGGATCGCGGGACGTGGCGGGGCGTACTTGCCGGTAACCCCGACCCGTGCTCTAGCGTGAACGCCGTCACAAGCGTGACTGCGGGCGCCACCGTCGCCGTTCGCCGCCAGCCCTTCGGGGCCGCCGCGACCTGCGAGGAGAACCATGCCCAGCCGTCCCCACACCCCTGCCGTGCACCGCGTCGTCGCCGACGTCACCGAGCGGATCCGTGAGCGCAGCCGGCAGACCCGCCGTGACTACCTCTCGCGCATCCAGCACGCTGCCGCCGAGCGTGGCGGGCGCCTGACCCGCGCCGACCTCGGCTGCAGCAACCTGGCCCACGCGGTCGCCGCCTGCGGGGGCTCGGACCGTGCCGCCATGTCGGGGGAGAGCGCCGTCAGCCTCGGCATCGTCACGTCCTACAACGACATGCTCTCCGCGCATGCGCCGTTCGAGCACTACCCGCAGCAGATCAAGGACACCGCGCGCGGCCTCGGCGCGGTCGCCCGGGTCGCCGGTGGCGTGCCCGCGATGTGCGATGGCATCACGCAGGGCCGCGACGGCATGGAGCTGAGCCTGTTCAGCCGGGACGTCATCGCCATGTCGACGGCGATCGCGCTCTCCCACGACGTGTTCGATGGCGCCCTCATGCTCGGCGTGTGCGACAAGATCGTGCCCGGCCTCGTCGCCGGCGCCCTCGCCTTCGGCCACCTGCCGGTGGCGATGGTGGCCGCCGGCCCGATGAGCAGCGGCCTGCCGAACGCCGAGAAGGCCTCCGTCCGCCGGGCCCACGCCGCCGGCGAGGTCGGCCGCGAGGAGCTGCTCGCCGCCGAGACCGCGTCCTACCACTCGCCCGGCACGTGCACCTTCTACGGCACCGCCAACTCCAACCAGCTGCTCATGGACGTCATGGGCCTGCACCTGCCCGGCGCGGCGTTCGTCTCGCCGGACGACCCGCTGCGTGGGGCGCTCACCGCCGAGGCCACGCGCCGGGTCGCCGAGATCGCCGCCAGTGACCGGTCCTACGGCATCGGCCACGTCGTGGACGAGAAGGTCGTCGTCAACGGCGTCGTCGCCCTGCTCGCGACCGGGGGCTCGACGAACCACACGATGCACCTGGTCGCCATGGCCGCCGCGGCCGGTGTCCAGCTCACGTGGGAGGACTTCGACGACCTGTCGCGGGTCGTGCCGCTGTGCGCCCGGATGTACCCCAATGGCAGCGCGGACGTGAACCACTTCCACGCGGCCGGCGGCACCCCGTTCCTCGTCGGCACCCTGCTCGACGCCGGGCTGCTGCACGAGGACGTGCTGACCCTGGCCGGCCCGGGCCTGGACCGCTACCGCCGGATGCCGGCCCTCGAGGACGGCGCCCTCACCTGGCGCGAGCCGGCCGCGGCGAGCACCGACCTGGACGTGCTGCGCCCGGCCAGCGACCCGTTCGCCCCCGATGGCGGCCTGCGGGTGCTCAGCGGCAGCCTCGGCCACGCGGTCATCAAGGTCTCCGCCGTCGCCCCCGAGCGCCGGCTCATCGAGGCGCCGGTGCGCGTGTTCACCGACCAGGTCGGCTTCCTCACCGCGTTCTCCCGCCGCGAGCTGGACCGCGACGTCGTCGTGGTCATCCGCGACCAGGGCCCCTCGGCCAACGGCATGCCGGAGCTGCACGCGCTGACCCCGTCCCTGGGTGTCCTGCAGAAGCGCGGCTTCCAGGTCGCACTGGTCACCGACGGACGCATGTCCGGTGCCTCCGGGGCGATCCCGGCGGCGATCCACGTGACGCCGGAGGCGGTCCACGGCGGTCCCATCGCCCGGCTCCGCGACGGCGACGTGGTCCGGCTGGACGCCGACCGCGGCACCCTCGACGTCCTCGTCGCCGAGCAGGAGTGGGAGGGCCGGGAGCCGGTCACCACCGCGGGCGGCGAGACCTTCGGGACCGGGCGTGAGCTGTTCGCCGGCCTGCGCCACCTGGTCGGCCGCGCCGACCAGGGCGCCCACGTCTTCGGCGCGGTGGACACTGTCACCACGCCCGCCCACCACCTGCAGGAGAGCACTTCATGACGAGCGTCGCCGAGACCAACCACCCCCGGACCGCGGCCGAGCTGCTCGCCGTCAGCCCCGTCATACCCGTCGTCGTCGTGGACGACGTCGAGCAGGCGGTGCCGCTGGCCCAGGCGCTGCTGCGTGGCGGCGTGGGGATCATCGAGATCACCCTGCGCACCGCCGCCGGCCTGGCCGCGATCGAGCGCGTGGCCGCCGAGGTGCCCGGCATGGTCACCGGCGCGGGCACGGTCACCTCCCCGGCGCAGGTGCACGCCGTGCAGCGGGCCGGCGCGCAGTTCCTGGTCACTCCCGGGTCGCCCGCTGGCCTGCTGTCCGCCGCGCTCAACAGCGGTATGCCGCTGCTCGCCGGGGCGGCCACCCTCACCGAGATGATGACCCTGGCCGAGCACGACCTCGGCGCGATGAAGTTCTTCCCGGCGCAGGCCAGTGGTGGCGTGGAGTTCCTCAAGGCCGTCTCCGGCCCGCTGCCGCACCTGCGGTTCTGCCCCACCGGCGGCATCACGACGGCCAACGCGGCCGACTACCTCGCGCTGCCGAACGTCGGCTGTGTCGGCGGGTCGTGGCTGACCCCCAAGGACGCCGTGGCGGCTGGGGACTGGGGCCGGGTCGAGCAGCTGGCCCGGGAGGCGGCGGCGCTGCCGCGCTGACCCCCGCACACGACGGAGCCGGCCTGCGTGACGCAGGCCGGCTCCGCACATGGAACAGCCCGTGAGCTCCGGGCCTTGCGGTCCGGGCGCGATGGACGAGTCGCGCATCCTCACGGGCTGCGGTGACTGCTTGGGATTGCGGTCACCCTTGCCGTCCACGACTGGCACACCCGAGGGGGCCAGGGAACGGGCTGGGCTAGCGCTCAGCCACCTCACGCGTCCTGTGAATAATCACTAACGGACCACCTCCCTTCTCGTGTGCACACGACGGTAGGTCGGTGTCAGTCGGCGCGCAATGCCTTATCCGCCGCGTCGTCTCAGACGGTGGTGACGACCTCGTCGAAGTCCAGGCGGGGGCTGCGCGGGAACCAGGCGTCGGGGCCGGGCTTGCCGATGTTGACCACGGCGAGGGCGCGGTGCTCGCCGTCGGGGAAGAACTCGCGGGTCACGGCGTCGGCGTCGAAGCCGGTCATCGGGCCGGCAGCCAGGCCGGCTGCGCGGACGCCGAGGATGAAGTAGGCGATCTGCAGGGTGGCGTTGAGCTCGGCGGTACGCAGGCGCATCGCCTCGTTGCCCCCGAACATGTCCTTGGCGGCGGGGAAGTGCGGGAAGACCCTGGGCAGCTCCTCGTGGAACTCGTTGTCCGCGGCGAGGATGGCGACCAGCGGGGCGGCCTGCGTCTTGGGCTTGTTGCCGTCGGCCATGAGGTCGACGAGCCGCGCCCGGGCCTCGTCGCTGCGGACCAAGACGATGCGCAGCGGCTGGTTGTTCATGGACGTCGGGGCCCACTTGACCAGCTCGTAGATGGCGCGGACCTGCTCCTCGGACACCGGCTCGTCGGTGAACGTGTTGGCGGTGCGGGCCTCGCGGAACAGCAGGTCCTGAGCCTCGGTGGAGAGCTGGAGCTGGTCGGCGAACTCGGCCTCGAACTGCTCGAGGTCGTGCTGGGTCTCGGGGGAGGTCGTCATGGACAGTTGAACGGTCAACGACTTGAGGATATTTCCGCCGGGGTGTCCGTTTCCGTGTGGGCTGCGCCACGTGCCTCCCGACGGGAGTCCTGGGCCGCGCTCACGCGGGGCGCACGGCGGCGGGGTCGATGGCGATCCACACGGCCTCGGCCTGCGCGAGCAGGCGGCCGTCCGCGGCATACAGGGCGGTGCCGGAGAGGAACTTGCGGCCCTGCTCGCCACGAGGCCAGGCCATCACGACGCACTCCCCGCCCACGGCCGGCAGGTCGTGCACCTGCGCCGTCATCGTGCCCAGCACCATGGCGCGGCCGGCGATGCCCGAGGCCCATGCGCCGGGGCAGTCCAGTGCCGCCCAGACGATCTCCGGGGTCACCTCGGTCGGGCGCCAGGCGGCGGCGCGCAGCGTCTTGTGGCCGGGCAGTCGGCCGGTGTGCAGGCACAGGGCGTCGGCGGGGTCGCGGTCGGTGCCGCAGGTGAAGCACGCGGGGAAAGGGTGCTCGGCCAGCCCTTCGTATGACGGGCCGACCGCCTCCGCGTCGCCGAACGACACCGGCGTGGGTGTCCCGGCGGTGTCCAGCGGCTCGGCCGAGATGGCCTGGGCCACCAGGGTCTGGCCGTCCCACAGCTCCACCGTGCCGTCGTCGGCGCGGGTCACGTCCATCTCGGTGTCCAGCGGCGGGGGCGTGCGCAGCCGCACCGTGACGGCGCCGGCGCCCTGCCCCTCCTCGCCCTCGACGAGCTGGGCCAGGTGGCCGCTGACCCAGCCGCCGTTGCCGGACATCGGCGGGCCGCAGAACCGGGCGGGGACGACGAAGGACTCGCTCACGCCCGGCACGCTAGCCCCTGACGTCTTCGTAGCGGCGCAGGGCCTCCTCCCGGGCCTCGGCGTGGTCGAGGATGGGCTCGGGGTAGCCGTGGTCGTAGGCGCCGTCGACCTTCCACGGCTCGTGCACCGCACCGCCGCCGACGTGGGCCAGCTCGGGCACGTAGCGGCGCACGTAGTCGCCGTCGGGGTCGAACTTGCGGCCCTGCGTCACCGGGTTGAACACCCGGAAGTATGGCGAGGCGTCGGTGCCCGTGCCGGCCGCCCACTGCCAGCCGTGGGAGTTGGAGGCGATGTCGCCGTCGCGCAGGTGCGCCATGAAGTGACGGGCGCCGTGCGGCCACCACACGTGCAGGTCCTTGACCAGGAAGCTGGCCACGATCATCCGGACCCGGTTGTGCATCCACCCCTCGGCGAGCAGCTGGCGCATGCCCGCGTCGACCATGGGGTAGCCGGTGCGCCCCGCCTTCCACGCCTCGAACCCTTCGCCCGGCTCGTCGTAGGCCATGCCCTTCAGGGCCGGCTTGAGGTCGGCCCACGCCGAGTCGGGCCGGTGCCACAGCACGTCGGCGTAGAACTCGCGCCACGCCAGCTCGGTGACGAACGTCTGCGGCCCGGCCTTGCGGTGGTCGGGGTGGGCCGCGACGTCGGCGAGCAGCGTGCGCGGGTGGACCTCGCCGAACTTCAGGTGGGCGGACAACCCGGAGGTGCCGGCCAGGTCGGGGCGGTCGCGGGTGTCGGCGTAGTCGGCCAGGCCGTCCTCGAGGAACGCGTGCCAGCGCTCCAGGGCCGCCTCCTCGCCGACCGCGGGCAGGTCCGGCACCTCGCCGTCGAGCGCCGGCAGGTCCTGCGACTCCACCCGCCGCACCCACCGGGGCTGCCTGGGCACGGGTGCCGGCTGCGGCCAGCCGTGCGCGCGCCAGGCGCGCGAGAAGGGGGTGAACACCTGGTAGGGCGTGCCGCCGCCGGTCGTCAGCGTCCCCGGCCCCACCGCGTATGCCGTGCCGGTCGCCTCGA
>NZ_JBTCWL010000096.1:0-12031 GCF_054325275.1 Oryzihumus sp. | reverse complement strand
CGTCCCGACGCCGGTGGCGTCGGGACGGGCCCGGGAGGGTGGTGGAGCGAGGGTCAGCCGACGCCGACCGTGGCCGTGTAGGCCCCCCAGCTCGTGGACAGCGGGTAGCCCTGGCCGAAGGTGCCGTTGCCGTTGCCGGCCAGCACCGTGAGGGTGCCGTCGGTGCCGAGGGCGAGCAGGTCGGCCCGGCGGTCGCCGGTGACGTCCCCGGCGGACAGCAGCGTGGTGGTGGTGTCCCACCCGCTGGCGACCAGGGTGCCGGCCCTGACGGTGCCGGTGCCGGTGCCGGCGTAGAGGTAGAGCTGCCCCGCGGGCTTGCGCGCCAGCAGGTCGGCCTTGCCGTCGCCGGTGACGTCGCGCGCGGCGACCACCGTGTCGAAGGCCTGCCAGCCGCCCAGCCCGATCTTGCGGCCGGCGGACAGGCCGCCACGCCCGTTGCCGGCATACAGGTAGAGCTCCCCGTTGGCCCTGCGGCCCAGCACGTCGGGGTGGCCGTCCCCGGTGAAGTCGCCGCCGGCCATGAGCTGGCTGAACATGTTCCAGCCGGTGCCGATCCGCGTGCCGCCACCGATCCAGCCGCCCTGCCCGTTGCCGCGGTAGAGGTAGAGCACGCCGGCAGGGGTGCGGGCGATGAGGTCGTTGTGGCCGTCGTTGGTGAGGTCGCCGGGGGACAGGATGGTGTTGAACGAGGTCCAGCCGGCGCCGATGACCGTGGAGGAGCCGGTCAGGCCGCCCCAGCCGTTGCCGGGGAGCAGGACGAGGTGCCCGTCGCCGGTGCGGGCGAGCAGGTCGGGCGAGCCGTCCTGGGTGAAGCCGGGCGTGGCCTGCACCGCCGCCGGGGCGACGCCGCGGGAGATCATCGCGGCCCGCCAGGTGGCCTGGTCGGCCACGCCGGTGGCGGTGACCTGGTGCGCCCGCTGCCAGGTCTTGAGGGCGGCCGCGGTCTGGGCGCCGAACCCGCCGTCGGCGCTGGCACCGACCATCTGCTGCAGGGCCTTGACGGCGGGTCCGGTGAAGCCGGTGCGCAGGGACATGCCGGAGTAGCTCACGAGCGACCGGGTCAGCGTCGTGGCCCCGGCCGGCGCGGTGACGGCGCCGATGCGCGGGCAGGGCGTGCCGTTGTAGCCGGTGTACGACGGGGCCCAGTTCAGGTCGGCGTTGCGGCACGGGCCGTAGTCGGTCGCCGCGACCTTCTTCGTCCAGTACGACGTCCGCTTCATCGCGCCGGCCCAGGAGAGGGAGAAGTGGATGTGGTTGCGGTGGCAGGTGCTGTCCATGTTGGCCTGCGGCGTGGAGGCGCAGCTGCTGTAGGGCTCCCACTTCTGGCTCCACGTGCCCCAGATCTGGTTGTTCCAGATGACGTACATGACGCCGAGCCGGCGCGCGTTGGCGAAGGTGACGCCGTTGCGGGTGGCGAACAGCCAGCCCAGCACGGCGTTGGCCTCGGCCTTCTGGCTGGTGTTGCGGACGCTGACCATCCAGTCCAGTGCGCGGCCGTCGTAGTGCTCGGTGCGGCTGATGGAGTCGGCGCCGCAGGCACGCACGGTGCCGTAGGAGCTGGTGGGGTAGGTCGCCTTGAGCAGGTTGCCGAGGGCGACGGTGCCGGGCTTGGCCTTGCCGTCGCAGGAGTTGTTCGTGACGTCCGTGGCCAGTGGCTCGATCGCTGTCGGCAGGCCGGTGGGAGTCGGCGGCACGGCCGTGGCGGCCTGGGCGGCTGGGCCGATCGCCAGGACTGGCACGAGGGCCAGTCCGGCGGCGAGGGCGGTGAGGACCGCGCGGGGGTGGCGAGAGTTTCCGGGCATGGCGCAGCAACGGCTTTCGGTATGGGGTTCGGCGGCCCCTGCGACCGCCTGTTCGAGAGTAGGTCGGGTCCGTGCGGTTCGTCCGGGCTTTGGCTGCTCTGTCCTGTTTCTTGACGATCTCTTGGGGTGAGTCGCGTTGACGACCGGATGCCGGGAGGGGGTTCTGCGTCGACGGCCTGTCCTCGCCCCGGACGCGGGCATACCGTTGGAACCATGGCGGGAATGTCGGTGTTGGCGCGGCCGCGGGGCCTGCGGCAGGGGGACCACGTGTGCTGGGCGTACGACCAGGAGCGGGGCTTCGGCGTGGTGGCGGCGCAGTTCCTCGCCGAGGGAGTCGCCCTGGGCGAGCGGGTGCTCTTCGTCGGGGAGGGGGACGCGGCGCAGCTGGTCGAGGAGCTGGACTCCCTGCCCGGGCGGGATGCGCTCCTGGCCAGCGGGCAGCTGCAGGTCCAGCCCCTGTCCGACGTCTACCTCGGCAACGGCGGTCTCGACCCCGTCGCCCAGACCGAGCTGTTCGCGGCCGCCGGCGTGGCAGCCGTGGAGGACGGCTACACCGGGCTGCGCGTCGCCGGAGACCTCACCGGCCTGGTCCGCGACCCCTCGCGCTGGGAGGACGTGCGCACCTACGAGATCATCATCGACTCGGTCATCGCCGGTCACCCGCTCACCGGCATGTGCGGGTATGCCGCGCCGACAGTCCCCGGGGAGCGTCTCCGCCCGCTCGCGGCACTGCACGGCATACGGCACGTCGACGGGGACACGCTGACGTTCGTCGCACGGGTGCGCGGAGGCGTCCTCGTGCTCGCCGGAGAGGTCGACACCGGCTGCGCGGACGACCTCGACGAGGTGCTCGTGGGGGTCGGCCGGCTCGGCGCCGGGCCCGTGACCGTCGACCTGGCCGGACTGGACTTCGTCGACGTGGGGGCCACGCGGGCGCTGGTCCGCTTCGCCACGGGACTGCGGGCGACCGGGCGGCCGGTGCGCTTCGTCGGCGCCGGGCGTGGTGCGCGCCGCGTGCTCGAGCTGTTCGACGTGGAGCTGGCGTGAGCGGGCTCGCCCTGTACCCGACGGGTGACTGGACCGGCAAGGCGTTCGCGCACGAGGCGTTCCTCTACTCCAGCGACAAGGAGGCGGTGGCCCGCTGCGTGCCCTTCGTCCGGGAGGGGCTCGAGCGCGGTGAGCCGGTCATCGTCGTCGCGTCCGAGGCCGTGCGGGAGGCGCTGGTCGCCCAGCTCGGCGGCGAGGCGGGGCGGCTGGCGGTGCTGGCCGCGTCGGAGAGCTGGTGGCGGGGCGGCTTCGGCACGCTGGCCGCCTACGACCGGGACCTGCAGCAGCTCAGGGCGAACGGCACGCCGTGGCGGCTGATCGGCGAGCCGACGTGGCTGGCGCTGCCCGACGGGCGGGTGTGGTCCCGGTTCGAGGCGGTGGCCAACGACGCCTACGCCGACCTGCCGTACTACTCCCTGTGCCTGCACGACACCCGCCGGCTCGACCCGGACGTCCTCGAGGCGGTGCTGCGCAGCCACCCGATGACCTGGGGCGGGACCGAGCCGGTGGCCTCACCGACCTATGAGGACACCGCGACGTTCCTGCGGCGGGCCGAGCCGGCGTGGACGGAGCGGCCCGTCGGGGCGCTGGTCCGGCAGGTGGGCGACGCCCGGCAGGCTCGGGCGCTGGTGGGCGAGGTCCTCGGCGGTGAGCGGGCCGGTGACCTGGGGGGTGGGCTGGCTGGTGAGCGGGAGCAGGACGCGCTGATCGCCGTCAACGAGCTCGTGAGCAACGCCCTGCGGGCAGCTGGCAGTGCCGAGGTGAGCACGTGGCGGGAGGACGGGTGCCGGGTGTGGGAGGTCGCCGACTCCGGGCCGGGCTTCCACGCCGCCACCGCCGGCTATGTCCCGCCCGCGGACGACCTCGACTGCGGGCGCGGGCTGTGGCTGGCCCGCGGCCTGGCCTCGGATGCGACCGTGCGCGCCACCGGCGAGGGCACGGCCATCCGCCTGTTCTTCAGGGACTGACGGCAGCGGCTCAGGGACTGACGGCAGCGGCTCAGCAGCCGCGTGCGCTGACCTGGCGGAACTGCGAGACCAGCTCGGGGGAGGTGGCCAGCTCGTCGTGCCAGTGCTTCCACTCCAGGTGGCCCACACCGGCTGCCGCGAGGCGCTTGTCGAGGTCGGCGGTGATGTCGGCCTCCTTGGGGAAGCTCTGCGTGCCGATGTCGCACTGACGCTTCACCTCGACCGTGGCGATCACGGCCGTGCGGGCGTCGGCGTGCACGCCCTGTCGGACCGTGCTGGTGCCCGAGGCCGTCGTCCCGGAGCCGGTCCCGCCGCACGCGGTCAGGACGGGGATGACGAGCAGGCCCAGGGAGAGTCGCCGGAGGTCACGAGACAACAAGGGTCACCTTCCCGATGGCGGTCTGGGCGGAGGCTGCCGTGTAGCTGATGGTCAGCGGGATCGTGTAGGTGCCCGCCTTGAGGCCCGTGGCGATGAACCTGACCGCGGCGTAGTCCGTGGATCCGCCGACCAGCGTGCTGCCGCCATTGAGCCCGCTGGAGGACTTGTCGCCCGGATAGGCCACCTCCAGGCCCGCCGGCAGCGTGCCGAGGCTGACCGTGAAGCCGGTCAGGTCGGTCTGGCCGCCGGTGAAGGCGATCTGCTGGAAGGTGTTGCTGCCGGCCGCGATCGAGACCGAGGTCGTCTTCTGGGTGAAGGCCGGTCCGCTGGCGTCCTCGACGGGCACCTTGACGCGGGCCGTCGTCTTGAGCTGGGTGCCCTTGGTGTCGTCCGCCAGGACATAGGTCGAGGTGAGCGTCACCTGGAAGTCGTTCTTCTGGTCGTAGGGGACGCTCACCTTGAACGCGGTGAAGTCCTTGGTTCCGCCGACCAGTGAGCTCGAGCCGTAGAGCGAGGTGTCACTGCCGCCGCGGGTGGTGGGGTAGGTGACGGTGATGCCCTTGGGGGCGTCCACCGTGGTCGACCAGCCCTTCACGGTGAGGTCACCGGTCCAGACGACGGACAGCCAGCCGGACTGGCCGGGTGCCAGGGCCGCCGTCTCCTCCGTCACCGCCTTGACGCCGCTTTTGTCGGGTGCGGCGATGGCCGGGGCCGCGGTCACGAGCCCCAGCCCGAGCAGCACGGCAAGCCAGCCGGTCAGCAGCGTCCACCGTCGCTGGTGTGGTCGGACGGTCCCCACGTCGTCCTCCGGTCTGTGCGCTCAGCTCCGCGTCGTGCCAGCCCCCGCAGCACACGTCATCAGTGGCATGGCGAGGCTAGCAGCGGCTCCGGCGGGTCGCCCGTCATCGGGACAGGCCGGAGGCCCGGTAGTGCGCGACCACCTGGTCCTTGCTCAGCGCGGTGCCGTAGAACGCCACCTCGTCCACCGTGCCGGTGAAGGAGTCCGGGATGGGGGCGTCCAGCCAGCTGTTCAGGCTGGAGTAGCCGGCGACCAGCCCGATCGGGTCCTGCAGGGCGCCGGCGTCACCCGGGAGCCCGGTGAAGACCGGGGCCCCGTCGACATAGAGGGAGAGCAGGCCGGCTGTGGACCGGGTCGCCACGACGTGGTGCCACAGTCCGTCGTCGAGGCGGGTGGTGCTCTCTCCGGTCGTCTTCTTGCCGTTGCCGTTACCCACGTCCGTGCCGAAGGCCAGCATTCCGCCCTTGGTGAGGTAGACCGCCGCGTCGACGTGCCCCTTCCAGTCGGCGCCGAGGTGCCCCAGGCTGACCAGCGGTCCACCGATGTCCTTGGGCTGGGTGTTGCCCGACGGCGCGCGGAACAACAGCTCGACCGTGAACGCGGCCGGCAGGCCGCGGGCGGGCGACGCACCGACCAGTCCTCCGGAGAACGCGTAGGCGTGGTCGGCGGGGTCTGCGGCCAGCGCGCTCGCCTGGCCCGGGGTGACACCCGGCAGGCGCACACCGTCCCGGCGGGCCGAGCCGGAGTCGTGGACGATGAAGTCGTCCCGGCTGTCGTTGGCGTTGGGCTCGTCCATGCGGAACCACGACAGCGGGTCGTCCGCGCACACGGCGCGGGCGTACGCGCTGCCCGCGCAGAAATTCGCCGCCGTCGTGAAGGTGTTGTCCGCCACCGTTGCCGCGTCGGTGAACTGCGCGTTGGTGTGTCGGCTGATGAACACGCCCAGCCCGGAGGCGATGGCGAGGGTGGTGGCGACGCCGCCCACGATGAGCCGCCTCCGGGCGCTCGCGAGGGCACGCGCCCGAGCGCGCCGCTCAGCCCGCGTATCGCCCTCCCCTGTATGCCGTGCCGTCACCGCCGCTGCCCCGGTCGATTCGGCGGGACTGGAGCCGGTGGCCGCTGGCCGGGGGGCTGACGCCCGGGCTGCCCGTAGGCGGCGGGCCCCACGCCACAGCGCCAGGCACTGCGAGAGGGCCATCATCAGCAACGGGCCGCCCAGGATGACCACACGGCCGCGCGGTGACTGGTAGAACGCCAGCCACCGGCCGACGTACGGCACGGTCCCGGTCATGACCCCGCGGACGTTCGCCGCAGGCGCCAGGTTCGGGTCCGGGGCTCGGTTGGCATCCCCCTTGGTGCGGAAGAAGACGCCTTCGGGCAGGTGCTCCACCGAGCGGATCCGGTGGCTGGTCAGCTCGCCGGTCGAGCCCGGGGCCTGGAAGGTGATGACCATTCCGGCCCGCAGCTGCGCCACGGGATGCTGCTCGATGATCACCACGTCGCCCGGGCTGAACGTGGGCACCATGGACCCCGACGTGACGATGAGCAGCTGGCGTCCGCTGTGCTGGAGGAGGCCCAGGCCGAGCACCGTCGCGGCAGCCGCGACCACGGCGACGGTGGTGAGCCCGCGACGCAACCACGTCAGGGCACGGCGCAGCATCCGTGCCGACGGCGACGGTGCTCTCATGCCGAACTCCCCAGGTGGGGCTCGTGGAACGGTGGTGGTGCCGAACCGGGACGGGGAGGCGCCCGCCCCAAGGCGCAACCCCTGTCCCGCTCGTGGTCGCCGCGCCAAGGCGGCAGTCGGCTACGGGTTGTTGAGCGTCTGCACCGAGTCGAAGGTGACCGTCGCCGCCGTCTTCAGGCCCTGGTACTTGTTGTCGCCGTCGTTCGTCCCCGTGGTGGGGAAGGAGACCACGGCGCACAGGCTGTGGGTGGTGCCCGGTGCGATGGTGATGTCCTTCAGCACCTGGGTGCCGGCGGTGCTGCCGAGCGGGCCGTTGTAGAGCTGGCTGCCGCCGACAGCCCCTTCCGGCTTGCAGGTCGCGGCGCCCTGGGTGACGGTGAGCCGCAGGTGACTCGCGAGCTGGTCCTCGGTCGTCTTGACCGTGGCGGTGTAGCGCTCCTCCAGGGAGCCCGTGTTCTTGACGCTGAGCACGCCGGCGGTCGCGCTCCCGGGCGCCATATCGCCCAGGCCGAGCGCAGTTTGGACAGGCGTCACGCCGAGCTTCACGGTGCCCATCACGAAGCCGTACGTGCCACCCGACTCCGTGTCGGTGAAGAAGGCGCCGGTCGCCACCGTGGTCAGCCCGGTGACGGTCACCCCCAGGACGCCCAGGCCCATGGCCAGCCGGATGGCCTCGGCCTTCGCGATCCCCGTCATGCGTATGGCAGAGCTCAGTGCCACTGGTCGATCCCCTCGGTCGGCGTGGTCGCTTCCACGTCGTCTGGCGGACCCCTGCGGCCCCCCTGCTTGACGGGTCAACTTACCGATTCGTTCATCAATGGGTAAAGATCCAGCAAAATCTTTCGTGAAAGCGCTTCCCAACCGGGGGAATCAGTTGTCAGGGCTCCACGGAGGCCGACAGGGGAACGCGATAGCGCGGTATACCGGGGCAGAAATGGACAAAAGTACGGCAGATCGGTGCGCGTGAGAGGCTGACGCCCGGGGTCCCGGCACTCTGGGACGATGTCCACCCGGATGTGATCTACGCCACATGGAGGCCTTCTCGTGAGTCCGGACCCCGAACGCGAGGTCACCGCGACCTACCGCCTCCAGCTGCACGCCGGTTTCGGCTTCGCCGACGCCGAGGCGCAGGTGCCCTACCTCGCGGCGCTCGGCGTCAGCCACCTCTACCTCTCGCCGGTCCTGCAGGCCGTGCCCGGCTCGATGCACGGCTACGACGTGCTCGACCACACCCGGGTCAGCAGTGACCTCGGTGGGGAGGACGCCCTGGTCCGACTCGCCGCGACCGCGCATCGGCACGGCCTCGGGCTGGTCGTCGACGTGGTGCCCAACCACATGGCCCTTGTCGCGCCCGAGAGCGCGAACGCCCCGCTGTGGCAGGTGCTGCGCGAGGGCCGCGACGCCCCCACCGCCGACTGGTTCGACATCGACTGGAAGTCCGGCGGCGGGCGGCTCGGGCTGCCGATCCTCGGCGACACCCTGGCGGCCATCCTCGAAGCCGGCGAGCTCGTGCTCGGCGACCTCGACGGCGAGCCGGTCATCCGCTACCACGACCACGTCTTCCCGGTCGCGCTCGGCACCGAGGGCGAGGACGTCGCCGAGGTGCTCGCCCGCCAGCACTACCAGCTCGCCTCCTGGCGTGAGACCGACACGATGCTCAACTACCGCCGGTTCTTCGAGATCGACGAGCTCATCGCCGTGCGGGTCGAGCTCGAGGAGGTCTTCGAGGCCACGCACCGGCTGCTGCTGGACCTCAACCATCGCGGTGTCATCGACGGCTTCCGCATCGACCACCCCGACGGCCTGGCCGACCCGGAGGGCTACCTCCAGCGGCTGCGCGACGCCACGCGACAGGGCACGCTGGTGTGGGTCGAGAAGATCCTCGAGGGCCACGAGCGCCTCTCCACCACCTGGGCCTGCGACGGCACGACCGGGTATGACGCGCTCCAGGCCGTGCAGGCGGCCCTCGTCGATCCCGCTGCCGCCGACGTGCTCGAGGAGTGCTGGGTCGCCGCCGGGGGAGAGCCCCGGCTGGCCCGCTCGGTCGAGCGCGCCAAGCGCCAGGTGGTCGACGAGTCTCTGGCCCCGGAGGTCGACCGGTTGACCCGCCGGGCCCGGGAGGCGCTGCCGGCGCTGGATCCCGAGCGGCTGCGGCTTGCCGTGGTCGAGCTGCTGGTGGCCGGCGAGGTCTACCGCGCCTACGTCCGGCCCGACGAGCGGCTCTCGCGTGAGGCCCGGCGCCGGATCGAGGAGGCGCGCGCTGCCGCGGTGGCCGCCCGGCCGGACCTCGAGGCCGAGGTCGACGCCCTGGTCGAGCTCGCCCTCGGGGAGGACGCCGACCTGCACCCGGCCGCGGTGGACTTCGCCGTGCGCCTGCAGCAGACGTGGGGCCCGGTGATGGCCAAGGGCATCGAGGACACCACGTTCTACCGCTGGCACCGCCTGGTGGCGCTCAACGAGGTCGGTGCCGACCCGTCCGTGCTGGAGACCGGCTCGGCCGAGGCGCTCCACGGGTGGGCCGAGGCGCAGCAGCGGGACTGGCCGCGGGGCATGACCACGCTGTCCACCCACGACACCAAGCGCAGCGAGGACGTGCGTGCCCGGCTGCTCGCCGTGGCCGGCGATCCGGAGGCGTGGCAACGGTGTTCGGCGGCGTTCCGGGCGGCGGCCGACGAGTTCGGGGTTGACCGTCCGACGGCCCACCTGGTCTGGCAGACGCTCGTCGGTGCCGGCGACGTGGGGCCGGAGCGGCTGCACGGCTACCTGGTCAAGGCGCTGCGCGAGGCCAAGCAGCGCACGGCCTGGGTGGACGGCGACGAGGCCTACGAGAAGCGCGTCCTCGCCCTCGCCGATGCTGCGCTCGTGCCTGGTGGGCTCCGCGAGGTGTGGCTGGATGCCTTGCGTCGCAACGCCGTTGCCGTGCGGGCGACCGTGCTGGGGGCGAAGCTGCTGCAGCTGTGCCTGCCCGGGGTGCCTGACACCTACCAGGGGTCCGAGGTCGTCGACCTCTCCCTGGTCGACCCCGACAACCGCCGCCCGGTCGACTTCGCGAGTCGGGCGGAGGCGCTGTCCTTCCTCGACTCCCTCGACCTGACCCAGCCTCTCCCTGTTGAGGTTGAGCAGGTGCGCCCACCGGTCTCGGGTGGTCCGGTGGAGACCGTCAAGGGCACGAGGATGCTCCAGCTCGACGAGGAGAAGCTGCTCGTCACCACCAGGGCCCTGCGGCTGCGGCGCGAGGACCCCGAGGCCTTCGGCCTCGGCGCGACCTACCGGCCGCTGCAGTCCACCAGCGAGCACGCGCTCGGCTTCCTGCGATCCGATCGCGTCGCCGCGGTGGTGACCCGGGCTCCCGCCCGGCTCGAGCGCACCGGTGGGTGGCCCGACGGTGCCATGGTGCTGCTGCCCGAGGGCCACTGGGAGGACCGGCTCACCGGCCGGGTCCACGTCGGCGGCGAGGTCGCCTGCGCCGACCTGATCGCCACCCGCCCCGTCGCCCTCCTCGTGCGCCGATGACGTGCAACCACAAGGGAGTCCGTTCATGACCGAGGTCTCCGTCTGGGCGCCGTTCGCGAGGGACTCGGTCGCCCTGGTGCTCGGCGACGAGCGTGTCCCTATGAGCCGTGACGCCGGTGGCTGGTGGCGGGGTGAGCTGCCCGAGGCGCCCGGCACGGCATACGCCTTTGCGCTCGACGGTGGCGACCCCCGTCCGGACCCCCGCTCGCGGCGGCAGCCCGACGGCCCGCACGGGCGCTCGGTGGCCTTCGACCCCAACGGTTTCGGGTGGACCGACCAGGACTGGGCCGGAGTGCAGCTGCCGTCTGCGGTGATCTACGAGCTGCACATCGGCACCTTCACTGCCGAGGGCACGTTCGACGCCGCCATCAAGCGGCTCGACCACCTCGTCGAGCTCGGGATCGACCTCGTCGAGGTCATGCCGGTGGCCAGCTTCCCGGGTCGTCACGGCTGGGGCTACGACGGCGTCGACCTCTACGCCGTGCACGAGCCGTACGGCGGACCCGTTGCGCTGCAACGCTTTGTCGACGCCTGCCATGCCCGCGGGCTCGGCGTCTGCCTCGACGTCGTCTACAACCACCTCGGGCCGGACGGCAACTACCTTGGCGAGTTCGGGCCCTACTTCACCGACCGCTACGTCACGCCATGGGGCCAGGCGCTCAACCTCGACGGCCCCGGCAGCGACGAGGTGCGCAGGTTCGTCCTCGACAACGTCACCCAGTGGCTGCGTGACTTCCACATCGACGCGCTGCGCCTCGACGCGGTCCACGCCCTCGTCGACGACCGGGCCCTGCCGCTGCTGGAGGAGATGGAGCGCGAGGTCGAAGCCCTTGCGGCAGAAGTGAATCGGCCGCTGTGGCTGATCGCCGAGTCCGACCGCAACGACCCCCGCACGGTCACCCGCCGCACCCCCGACCCCGACGCCGGTGGTGGCCTGGGGCTGCACGCCCAGTGGGCCGACGACGTGCACCACGCGCTGCACGTGCTGCTGACCGGCGAGACGTTCGGCTACTACGCCGACTTCGCCGACCCCGGGGCGCTGGCCAAGGTGCTCACCACGCCGTTCTTCCACGACGGCACGTGGTCGAGCTTCCGCGAGCGCACCCACGGCCGTCCGGTGGACACGCTCCGACTCGAGGGCTGGCACTTCGTCGCGTCGCTGCAGACCCACGACCAGGTCGGCAACCGGGCGGTCGGCGACCGGCTCAGCCGGCTCATCGCGCCCGGGCTGCTCGCGGCCGGCGCAGCGCTGCTGCTGACCTCGGCCTACAGCCCGATGCTGTTCATGGGCGAGGAATGGGGCGCCTCCACCCCGTGGCAGTACTTCACCGACCACGTCGACCCCGAGCTCGCCCGGCTCGTCAGTGAGGGCCGGCGCCGCGAGTTCGCGTCGCACGGCTGGGACAGCGCCGAGGTGCCCGACCCGCAGGACCCGGCCACCGTCGAGCGATCCCGCCTCGACTGGGCCGAGGTCGACCGGCCACCGCACGAGCGCCTGCTCCGCTGGTATCGCGCGCTGCTCACCCTGCGCCGTCAGCGCGCCGACCTGCGCGACCCGCACCTCGACCGCGTGGGTGTCGACCATGACCACGCCGCGCGGACCGTCGTCGTGACGCGCGGCGAGCACCGCGTCGCGGTCAACCTCGGCAGCGGGCCGGCGCTGCTCGACCTCGGTGAGGCCACGGCATACCGGCAGGTGGTCCTGGCCTGGGACGAGGGGGCGCGCCTGACCGACGACGGCCGCCTCTCCCTGCCCGGGGAGTCGGCGGCGGTGGTCGGCCCGGCCTGACCACACCCTTTGCGCAACATGGCTGCTGGCGGGCCGGGAATCCGACC
>NZ_JBTCWL010000095.1:0-12232 GCF_054325275.1 Oryzihumus sp. | reverse complement strand
TACGAGGACCTCGGGCTGCTCACCTGCGACCCGCAGGTCGGGGAGGACCTGACCCGGCTGTTCAACCAGCTCTCCGGCTTCGCCCCACGCTCCCGGTTCAAGCGGCTGCTCGTGGCGCCGCGCTCGGTGCGCTCGGGCCTGGTCGACCTCGTCGAGCAGGAGATCGAGCACGTCAACGCCGGCCGCGGCGGCTACGTCGGGATCAAGGTCAACTCGATCGTCGACGAGGCGCTCATCGACGCGCTCTACCGCGCCTCCCGGGCCGGCGTCGAGGTCGACGTGTTCGTCCGCGGCATCTGCGCGCTGCGGCCGGGGGTGGCCGACCTGTCCGAGACGATCCGGGTCCGCTCGATCCTGGGCCGGTTCCTGGAGCACTCGCGGGTGTTCATCTTCGGCGGCGGCGGGGAGACCCAGGCCTACATCGGCAGCGCCGACATGATGCACCGCAACCTCGACCGGCGGGTCGAGTGCCTGGTGCGCCTGTCCGACCCCGGGCACATCGCCGACGTGCAGGCGCTGATGACGCGGGGCATGAGCGACGAGACCTCGAGCTGGCACCTGGCCGGCGACGGGCGCTGGACCCGCCACCACGTCGGCTCCGACGGCCTGCCGCTCAACGACTACCAGGAGGGCCTGATCGAGCAGCACACCCGACGCCGGCGCAAGGCCCGTCGCCGGTGACCGAGGGGGTCACGCCCGGCCAGGTCGCAGCGCCAATCGTGGGGAGCGCGGCGGCACGCCCGGTCGCGGCCGCAGGCACCCTGCCGTGGCGGCTGCACGACGGGTCGCTCGAGGTGCTGTTGGTGCACCGTCCCGCCTACGACGACTGGGCCTGGGCCAAGGGCAAGCTCGACCCCGGCGAGGAGTGGCCCACCTGCGCGGCCCGGGAGACGCTGGAGGAGACCGGGCTGGAGGTGCGCCTGGGCCGGCCACTGCCCCCGGCGTCGTACACGTTCCTGGACAAGGCCGGCGAGCTGGCGACCAAGGAGGTCCGCTACTGGGCCGCCGAGGTCACCGGCGGTGACGGTGCCCTCGTCAACGAGATCGACGAGGTCGCCTGGCTGCCGGTGGCCGAGGCCTCCGACCGGCTCCACTACGCCCGCGACCGCGACCAGCTGCGGGCCCTGGTGCGGGCCTCGACCGCCGACAGGCTGGCCACCTGGCCGCTGGTGCTCGTGCGCCACGCCCACGCCGTCGGCCGCTCCGCCTGGGCCGAGCCCGACCCGCTGCGCCCGCTCGACGCCCCCGGCGAGGCCCGCGCCGAGACCATGGTCGGCCTGCTCGGCGCCTACGGCATCACCCGCCTGGTCACCTCCCCCTCCGTGCGGTGCGCCGCCACGCTGGCGCCCTACGCCGCTGCCCGCGGGCTCAAGCTGCGCGCCAAGCCGGTGCTGTCCGAGGAGATGTACTCCGTGACACCCGATCGCGCGGTGCGTCCCCTCGAGCGGTTGCTGGAGCGCGGCCGGCCGGCGGCGCTGTGCTCCCACGGGCCGGTCCTGCCCTCGCTGCTCGGTCGGCTCGCCCGCACCCTGGACACCGGGGAGGACGAGGGCGGCGCCGGCGCGGCAGTCCTCGAGGAGGCCGCGGACCTCGGCATGGCCAAGGGCGAGGCGCTCGTCTGCCACATCGCCGGGACGGGTCCGACGGCCCAGCTCGTCGCCGTCGAGCGCCACCTCCCCTGACTTTGCGGTGAGCGGGCTGGGGGGTGAGGGACACGGCATACCGGGACGAACGGGGCACTTGACCCACCCCTGAACCCTCGTTCACCCGCTGCTGGCCCAGACGACGCCCGGATGTCCCACAGGTGCCCGGAGGCGTTCACCTGCCGTTCACCCGCGACGGGCCATCACGTCACCCAGCGTCCCTACCTTCAGTGAAGACGGGCGAGGGAGCTCGTCCCTCAGACCCTGCATACGGAAGGTACGACCACAGTGAAGATCCAGCGTCTTGGCCAGCTCACCGGAGTGGCCCTTGTTGGCACGCTTGCGCTGACGGCCTGCGGTTCCGACAACAACGCCAGCCCCGCCGCCGGAGGCTCCTCCTCGGGCTCCTCGTCCAGCGCGGCCTGCGGCAAGGGCACGCTCAACGGCGAGGGCTCCTCGGCCCAGAAGAACGCCATCGAGCAGGCCATCTCCGACTTCCAGGACCAGTGCAACGGCGCCACCGTCAACTACAACCCGACCGGCTCCGGCGCGGGCATCAAGCAGTTCATCGCCGGCCAGGTCGACTGGGCCGGCTCCGACTCGGCCCTGAAGGACCAGCCCGCGGCCGGCTCGAGCCAGGCGGAGACCGCGCAGGCCCAGGCCAAGTGCGGCTCCGAGGCCTGGAACATCCCGATGGTGACCGGCCCGATCGCCGTGTCCTACAACGTCGCCGGCGTCGACAAGCTCATCCTCACCCCCGACGTGACGGCCAAGATCTTCCTCGGCCAGATCACCAAGTGGAACGACCCGGCCATCGCCGCGATCAACCCCGGCGTCAAGCTGCCGGCGACCGCGATCAAGGTCTTCTTCCGCTCCGACGAGTCGGGCACCACCGAGAACTTCACCAAGTACCTCGCCGCCGCCGCGCCGAAGGTGTGGACCGCCGCCCCGGGCAAGAAGTGGACCGGCAAGGGCGAGGGCAAGGAGAAGTCGGCCGGTGTCGCCAACGCGGTGAAGTCCACCGACGGCGGCATCACGTACGCCGAGTGGTCCTACGCCAAGGACAACAAGCTCGGCATCGCCCAGATCGACAACGGCGCCGGCCCGGTCGAGCTGACCGGTGAGTCCGCCGGCAAGGCCGTCGCCGCCGCCACCGTCGCCGGCACCGGCAACGACCTCAAGCTCAAGCTCGACTACGCCACCAAGACCCCGGGCGCCTACCCGATCGTCCTGGTGACCTACGAGATCGCCTGCTCCAAGGCCAAGGACCCGGCCAAGGTGGAGCTGCTCAAGAGCTTCCTGAAGTTCTTCGCCTCCCCGGCGGAGCAGGCCAAACTGCAGGACATCGGCTACGCGCCGCTGCCGACGGAGATCCAGACCAAGGTCGCTACCGCGATCAACGCCCTCTCCTGACCATGTATGCCGTGTGGCCGGCCTCGCGGCCAGAGGCCGGCCACACGGCATACGCACCGCTCCTGTCCCCGACCTCGAGGTTCTGATCCAGCGTGACTTCGGTAACCGGCGTCTCCACCGCCGACAACTCCCCCGCCGCTCCGGGCCCCTCGCCCCTGAGCGGCGATGGTGCGTCCACGGGCCGTCTCGGCGACCGCCTCTTCGGCGGCGCAGCCCGTGGGGCCGGCCTGCTCGTGATCGTCCTCGTGGTCCTCATCGCGACGTTCCTGCTCTCGCAGGCCGTCCCCGCGATCGCCCACGACAAGGCCAACTTCCTGACCTCGACCGACTGGAACGTCGACGGCGACACGCTGCGCTTCGGCATCGCCAACCTGCTGTGGGTCACGGTCATCTCCTCGGTGATCGCGCTGCTCATCGCGGTGCCGCTGGGGGTCGGCGTGGCCCTGTTCATCACGCAGTACTCCCCGCGCTGGCTCGCCCGCCCCGCCGCTTCGCTGGTCGACCTGCTCGCCGCGGTCCCCTCGATCGTCTACGGCCTGTGGGGCCTGTGGGTCTTCGGCGCGCACCTGAGCGGCATCCAGCACGTGCTGCAGGACGCCCTGGGCTGGTTCCCCCTGTTCTCGGACACCACGGTCAGCGAGGGCGGCACCATCTTCGTCGTCGGGGTCGTGCTGGCGATCATGGTGCTGCCGATCGTCACCGCGATCTCGCGCGAGGTGTTCGCCCAGACGCCGGTCACGCACAAGGAGGCGGCGCTGGCGCTCGGCGCGACCCGCTGGGAGATGATCCGCACCACGGTTCTGCCGTTCGGCCGCCCGGGTGTCATCTCGGCGTCGATGCTCGCGCTCGGCCGGGCGCTCGGCGAGACGGTTGCCGTCCTGATCATCCTGTCCGCGCTCTCGGGCGGGACCGCCTGGTCCTGGTCGATCTTCAACGGCGGCGAGACCTTCGCCTCCAAGATCGCCAACAACGCCGCCGAGTTCGACACCCCGCAGAAGGCGGGGGCGTTCATCGCGGCCGGCCTGGTCCTGTTCGTGCTGACCTTCGTCGTCAACGCCATCGCGCGGATCGTCATCGAGCGCCGGAAGGCCTTCACCGAATGAGCACCACGACTGACGCCCCCTCGACCCCGGCGCCGGCGCCCGCGCTGCAGCTCGGCCACAAGTCCCGCGGCCGGGCGTTCCGCAACCAGCTCGCCCGCGTCGTCATGTGGGCCGCGTTCCTGCTGGCGCTGGTGCCGCTGGTGTGGATCCTGTGGACGGTCCTCGCCCGGGGCCTGCACATGCTGCTGACCTCGGACTGGTGGACCCACTCCCAGCGCGGCATCACCTCGCGGATGGTCGGTGGCGGCGCCGTGCACGCCATCCAGGGCACGCTCATCATGGCCGTGGTCACCGCAGTGATCGCGGTGCCGATCGCGGTGATGACGGCGATCTACCTTGTCGAGTACGGCCGTGGGCGGTTCGCCCGGGCGGTCTCGTTCATGGTCGACATCCTCACCGGCATCCCCTCCATCGTCGCGGCGCTGTTCATCTATGCCGTGTGGGTCACGACGTTCGGCTTCCAGCGGGTGGCGTTCGCCGTCTGCCTGGCCCTGGTGCTGCTCATGGTCCCGGTCGTCGTGCGCTCGACCGAGGAGATGCTCAAGCTCGTGCCGAACGAGCTGCGCGAGGCGTCCTACGCGCTGGGTGTGCCGAAGTGGAAGACGATCGTGCGCATCGTGCTCCCCACGGCGTTCTCCGGCATCGTGACGGGCGTGCTGCTCGGCCTGGCCCGCGTCATGGGCGAGACCGCACCGCTGCTGATCCTCGGGCCCTACACCAAGGAGATCTCGACCAACCTCTTCGGCGGGCTCATGGCGACCCTGCCCACGATGATCAACCAGGACCGCACCGAGAGCCTGCAGCCCGCCCTGGACCGGGTGTGGGGTGCGGCGCTCACGCTGATCCTGCTGGTCCTCCTGCTCAACCTCGCCGGCCGTGTCGTGGCGCGGTTCGGCCGCGTGCGCGGCTGAGGCTGCGGACGCGACCCAGGCACACGGCATACGGAACTGGAGAAGGAAAACCACTCATGGCCAAGCGAATCGACGTCAAGGACCTCAACGTCTTCTACGGAGACTTCAAGGCGGTCGAGGACGTCACGATGACCGTGGAGCCGCGCTCGGTGACGGCGTTCATCGGCCCGTCCGGCTGCGGCAAGTCGACGTTCCTGCGCACGCTCAACCGGATGCACGAGGTGATCCCCGGCGGGCGCGTCGAGGGCTCGGTCATGCTCGACGACCAGGACCTCTATGCCTCGGGCATCGACCCGGTGGCGGTGCGCCGGACCGTCGGGATGGTGTTCCAGCGGCCGAACCCGTTCCCCACGATGTCCATCTTCGACAACGTCGCGGCCGGGCTGAAGCTCAACGGCATGCGCGACAAGAAGAAGCTGACCGAGCGCGTCGAGAAGTCGCTGCGCGGCGCGAACCTGTGGAACGAGGTCAAGGACCGGCTGAACAAGCCCGGCGCCGGGCTCTCGGGTGGGCAGCAGCAGCGGCTGTGCATCGCCCGGGCGATCGCGGTCGAGCCGCAGGTGCTGCTCATGGACGAGCCGTGCTCGGCGCTGGACCCGATCTCCACGCTGGCGATCGAGGACCTGGTCAACGAGCTGAAGTCGACCTACACGATCGTCATCGTCACCCACAACATGCAGCAGGCGGCGCGGGTGTCGGACCGGACGGCGTTCTTCAACCTCGCGGCGCAGGGCAAGCCCGGCCGGCTGATCGAGATGGACGACACGCACAAGATCTTCAGCAACCCGACCCAGCGGGCGACCGAGGACTACATCTCCGGCCGCTTCGGCTGACCCCGGTCCCCCGTGCCCCGACTTGGTGCCCGTTCCGCCGCGTTTCACCCCTCTCCGGGGCCTGATAAGCGGCGGGACGGGCACCAAGTCGTCGGATGAGCGGGCTGTCCACATGTCCCGCGACGTTCGTCACGTCATCCACAGGCTTGCCGTGGGTCATGGTGCGCCCGGCCGCGGTCGAGCACGGTGCGAGCGTGATCGACCTCGCCGCACGGCTCGCCTCGCTGCCCCAACCGTTCACCGCGGCCGACGCGGCGTCGGTCGGGGTGACCAGGCACGTCCTGACTCGTGGGGTGAGCCATGGCGAGCTGGTCCGCCCGTCCCGCGGCATCTACTGCACCGCACCTGTATGGCGCGCCTCGAGCCCCGGGGCACGCCACCTCCTGCTGGCTGACGCAGTGCTGCGCACCACGCCCGGTGCCGTGGCCAGCCATCACTCGGCGGCCCTGGCGTGGGGGCTGCCCATGCCGATCGACGCGCCTCCCTGGGTGGCCATCACCCTCATGGGCGGGCACCTGACCAGCCGGGCGCTGTCACCCGCCCGCTGGCACGACGGCGAGCTCCCCACCCACCAGGTCGTGCGGGTGCGCGGTGGACATCAGATCTGCCGGCCGGACCGGGCCGTGATCGACTGCCTTCGGGAGCTGACGCTCCCGGATGCGGTGGCGGTTGGCGACGCCGCGTTGGGGTCGGGCCTGACGACAGCAGAGGACTTGCGCGGCATGAGGCGCTGGCAGCGGCGATGGCCCGGGATCACCCGCGCCGACGAGGGCCTGCCGCTCCTGGACGGGCGCCGCCAGACCTGGCTGGAGTCGTGGTCGTTCGCGCGGCTGTGGCAGCTGGGCGTCAGCCTGCCCGAGCCACAGGTGACGGTGCTCGACGAACGAGGCAGGTTCGTCGGTTGCGTCGACGGGCTCTGGCGCGAGGGGGCAACGGTCGCCGAGACCGACGGGCTTGGGAAGTACCTCGGCCAGTTTGACGGTGGCCCGAGCGGCGCGAAGGCTGCCCGCCGGGTACTCGCGGAGAAGCGCCGTGAGGACCGGCTGCGCGACCTCGGCCTCGAGGTCGTGCGCTGGACGTGGACGGACGTGCGCCGGAACCCGCGTCAGGTCGTCGCGCGCATCGAAGCGGCCCGGGCCCGTGGTGATCTGGCCCGGTTCCGGGGCCGGCTCGTGTCACGGCCGGCGGTGACAGCACTTGGTGCCCGTTACGCCGCGAATTCGGCCTGATCAGGGGACGAAACGCGGCGTAGCGGGCACCAAGTGAGAAGCAGACCGGCCTGAGCGAGGAGACCGGCCCGAGCGAGCAGACCGGCCTGAGGTGGGCAAGGCCCGGGGTGGGTCAGAGGAAGAGGTGAGCCACCCAGAAGGCCAGGGCTGCCACGATGCCGGCGCCGGGGAAGGTCAGCACCCACGCGGCGACGATGTTGCCGGCCACGCCCCAACGCACCGCGGACAGGCGCCGGGTCGCGCCGACGCCCATGATCGAGGAGGTGATCGTGTGGGTCGTGGAGATCGGGGCCTTGAAGCCCAGGCCGGCGATGAACAGCACCGCGGAGGCCGACGACTCGGCGGCGAAGCCGTGCGGCGGGTCCAGGTGGATGATGCGCCGACCCAGCGTGCGCATGATCCGCCACCCACCGGAGTAGGTGCCGAGGCTGATGACCAGCGCGCTCGAGACCTTGACCCACAGCGGGATCGTGGCGCCCGAGTGGAAGCCGCCCACGGTCAGCGCCAGGACGACGATGCCCATCGTCTTGCCGGCGTCCTGCAGGCCGTGGCCCAGCGCCATCGCGGCCGCCGAGACGGTCTGCGCGAGGCGGAACCCGCGGGAGGTGCGGCCGGGGTGCGCCCGGCGGAACAGCCACAGGATCAGGGCCATCACCAGGTAGCCGAGGGCCAGGCCGACGATCGGCGAGATCACCATCGGGACGACGATCTTCGACCAGACGCCACCCCACAGGACGGTGGAGCCGGCGATCAGCGAGGCACCGACCATGCCGCCGAACAAGGCGTGCGAAGAGGAGGACGGCAGGCCCCTCCACCAGGTCAGCAGGTTCCAGGAGATGGCGCCGACCAGGGCCGCACCCACGATGAGCAGGCCCTCGGCGCCGCTCGGCGGGTCGATGATGCCCTTGCCGACGGTGTCGGCGACCTTCGTCCCGAGGAACGCGCCGGCGAGGTTGCACACCGCCGCCATGGCGAGGGCGATCCGCGGGGTCAGCGCCCGGGTCGACACCGACGTGGCGATCGCGTTGGCCGCGTCGTGGAAGCCGTTGGTGTAGTTGAAGCCCATCGCCAGGAGGATGACGATGGCTACGGGAATCCAGTCCACGAGGGTCAGGACTCCTTGACGGCGATCGACTCGACCGCGTGGGCGACCTTCTCGAAAGCGTCAGCGGCGGCCTCGAGCTCGTCGATGACCTCCTTGAGCTTGAGCACCGTGATCGCGTCCGCGCCGTTGTTGAACAGCTCGGCGAGGAGACGGCGGTAGACCTGGTCGGCCTGGTTCTCGAGACGGTTGATCTCGATCCAGTACTCCTGCAGGTCGCTCATCGAGCGCAGGCGCGGCATCGCCTCGGCGGTCAGCTCGGACATGCGCGCGAGGACCTCGACCTGGGCGGCGATGCCCGAGGGCAGCTCGCCGATGCGGTAGAGCACGATCAGGTCGACCGCGGCCTCCATGAGGTCCATGCAGTCGTCGAGGTTCGCGGCGAGGCCGTAGATGTCCTCGCGGTCGAACGGCGTGATGAACGAGCTGTTGACCTTGCGCATGATCTCGTGCGTGGCCTCGTCGGCCGCATGCTCGATGTCGCGCATGCGCTGGGCGACGGCTTCACGCTCGGTCGGAGGAACGCCCAGCAGGGCGGTCAGCTCCTTGGCGCCATCCACGATGTGGCTCGCCTGCTGGGCGAACAGGTCGTAGAAGGACGTTTCTTGGGGGGTGAGGCGAAAACCCACGGGGAACTCCGGTCATCAGGAAAGTGGCCGTAGGTGATGCTAAAGCCACGTCGAGAGAAGAACCCAACCGAGCGGTCGAGGCCAAGCACAATCGTTCACCCAATGTTCACCCCGAGGGGGTGGATCGGGTCATCCCATCGGCGTAGCGCCCCCTCCCGGGCGTGTCCCTCGGCGCCCGCCGAGCACGCCACAGCGCCCCGCCGGGGCGCCCCCGAGGTCAGGCGCGCGTCAGGGAGCGGGGGTCGCCGGGGGACGTGCCCCGGCGCCAGTGGGCACCACACCCAGCAGCCGGTCGATCTCGTCCTGGGGGAGCGGCCCGTCGCTGGAGGTAGCGGCGACGACGAGCTCGCCGACCAGCTCGATCTCGAACTGCAGATCGCCGTCGGTGAGGTAGTCGTCTGACCCTTGCGGTCCTGCCATGGCTCCAATCTAGACCGCGCCCAGCCCCCACGGGACTGATTGCCGCAATCGGAATCCGCCGCCCGGCCGTTGGCCCCTGCGCGACTGGCCGGGACGCCGCGGTACAGGGCGGGAAGGGCCGACCCGCCCTATGCGCGGCGGCGTCCAGACCGCATCATGGGCCCCATGAGCAGCGCCGGCACCGAGGACCGCGGCTCGTTCACGCACGCGGTATGCCGGGCCTGCGGGTGGCGCGGTCCGGGTCGCCGGGCGCGGGCCACGGCCGAGCGCGACCTCGAGCTGCACGACCTCGGCGGCTGCCCCATGGAGGAGGCCGAGCTCGCCGAGGGGGCCAGCGCGCAGGCGCTCGAACCCGTCTCAGCACTCGAGCCGGTGTCGGAGCTCCAGCCGCTGGAGGCGGGGGCCGCGACCGGGAGCCAGGCACACGGCATACCGGTGGCGGTCGGCGAAGGTGGGGTTGCGCCGGGCCGGGAGCGCCTCACGGCGCATGGCCGCTCGTAGCGGCTTCAGTTGGGACCCGGGGCTACCGCGGCCCGGCGCAACACCCACTCTAACCGCCGGGCCCTGACGGGTATGCCCGATCGCCGCAGGGGGTGTGAGAACGACCTCAGATGAGGTCGTCCTTGCGCCACAACCGGGCGCACGCCTCGAGGTCGGCGCCGGTGGTCTGCATGGAGGCGGCCCGCCGGGTCTGGGCGCTGCTGACCAGCGGCTCGTGGTCGTCGGTGTCGTCGGCGAGGTGGGCGCGGCCGGCGGAGATGACCCGGCAGAACGCCGCGGCCCGCTCCAGCGCGATGGCCAGGTCGCCCTCGAACACCCCGGTCAGGATGGCGTCGGTCAGCGCCTTGAGCTCCTCGGGCCCGGGCGGCTCGGCCACCCCGGCGACCACGTGCGGCACGTCGGCGAACCGGATGCCTGCGGCATAGTCGCGGGCAGCCCCGGTGGGGTCGCGCCGGACCCACTCGCGAAGGGCGTAGAGCCGCCACAGGGCGCCGGGCAGGCTGCGCGCCGGGCGGTCTGCCCACAGCTCGGCCAGCGTGGACAGCCCGAGCTCGTCGACGAGCTCGACCAGGCGGGTGGTCAGGGCGGGGTCGTGCGCGGCGCGGCCGGTACCGACGATGACCGCGGCGGTCTCGTGGGCCACCTCCGTGATCCGTGCCGGGTCGGGCGCGCCGGCCTGGGCATCCATGGCGGCCGGGCCGAAGTAGGCGGGTCGCCGGGGAACGCCCCGACCAGTAGGTTCCTCAGGCACGAACACGATTTTCTCACGTCATTCCGGGTACAGCCCTTGGAAGCAGGACGGCGACTGGAGCCCCCCGGCCGCCGGACAACGGACGCGGCCACCCGCCGCGCGGAGGAGTGCGTATGTCGTCGCAAGTTGAGACCGGTCGGATCACGACCGACATCCCCGCCCGACTCGACCGGCTCCCGTGGGCCGGCTGGCACTGGCTCATCGTGGCCGGTCTGGGCACCGTCTGGATCCTCGACGGCCTCGAGGTCACCATCGTGGGGTCGATGTCCGAGGCGCTGCAGAAGCCCCTCGGCACCGGTCTCGGGATGACCAGCTCGGACATCGGCATGGCCGGCGCGATCTACGTCCTCGGCGCCTGTATCGGAGCACTGTTCTTCGGGCAGCTGACCGACCGGTTCGGCCGCAAGAAGCTGTTCATCGTCACCCTCGGGATCTACCTCATCGGCACCGTGCTCACCGCGTTCTCGATGAACCCGATGTTCTACTTCGCGTGCCGCTTCGTCACCGGCGCCGGGGTCGGCGGCGAGTACGCCGCGATCAACTCCGCCATCGACGAGCTGATCCCCGCGAAGTACCGCGGCAGGGTCGACCTGGCCATCAACGGCTCGTTCTGGCTCGGCGCCGCCGCCGGCTCCCTGCTCACCGTCGCGCTGCTCAACCCCTCGCTGGTGCCCGCCTGGCTCGGCTGGCGCCTGGCGTTCGGCCTCGGCGCGATCCTCGGCCTGGGCATCCTGCTGGTCCGCCGCAACGTGCCCGAGAGCCCGCGGTGGCTGTTCATCCACGGCCGCGAGCACGAGGGCGAGAAGGTCGTGAAGCAGATCGAAGAGCACGTCGAGGGCACCACCGGCGCCGCGCTCGACCCGGTCGACGAGACCATCACGATCCGCCAGCGCAAGACCATCGGCCTGGGCACGATCGCCAAGACGGTGTTCACGCTCTACCCCCGCCGCACGGTCCTGTGCCTGGCGTTGTTCATCGGGCAGGCGTTCCTCTACAACGCCTTCTTCTTCACCTACGGCGACTCGCTGACCAAGTTCCTCGGCGTGAAGCAGGTCGGCTGGTTCATCGCGGCGTTCGCGGTGAGCAACTTCCTCGGCGCGTTCCTGCTCGGGCCGCTGTTCGACACGGTCGGCCGGGTCCGGATGATCTCCGGCACCTACATCCTCTCGGGCGCGCTGCTCGGGGTCACCGGCTTCATGCTCGGCGGCCTCAACGCGGTCACGCTGACGCTGATGGGCGCGATCATCTTCTTCTTCGCCTCCGCCGGCGCCTCCTCGGCCTACCTGACGGCCAGCGAGGTCTTCCCGATGGAGACGCGGGCGTTGTGCATCGCGTTCTTCTACGCCATCGGCACCGCCGCCGGTGGCATCTCCGGCCCGCTGTACTTCGGCCACCTCATCGACACGGCGTCCAAGGCCAAGGACATCACCGGCATCGCGCCCGGCTACTTCGTCGGCGCCGCGCTGATGATCGTCGGTGGCGTGATCGCGGCGTTCCTGGGCGTCAAGGCCGAGCAGAAGTCGCTGGAGTCCATCGCCCAGCCGCTGACCGCCGAGGACGCCCCGGCGTCCGGCACCGGTGGCGACCGGACGGCGCCCGCCACGGCGTAGGGCGTCCTGACGCCGGGGTCAGCCCGGCTTTGCGCAACATGGCTGCTGGCGGGTCGGATTTCCGGCCCGCCAGCAGCCATGTTGCGC
>NZ_JBTCWL010000094.1:0-12523 GCF_054325275.1 Oryzihumus sp. | reverse complement strand
CACGCCCTAGGCTGGCGCCCGTGCAGATCTCCCCGAGCATCCTGTCGGCCGACTTCGCCAACCTCGAGCGCGAGCTGCGCCGGATCAGCAACGCCGACTGGGCCCACGTCGACGTCATGGACGGCCACTTCGTGCCCAACCTGACCCTCGGCCTGCCCGTGGTCGAGGCCCTGGCCAAGGTCAGCCCGATCCCGCTCGACTGCCACCTCATGATCGACGACCCTGACCGGTGGGCCCCGCAGTACGCCGAGGCCGGCGGCTCCAGCGTCACCTTCCACATCGAGGCGGCCGGCGACCCCCGCCGGGTCGCCCGCGACCTGCGCGCCGCCGGGGCCCGGGCCGGCATGGCCATCAAGCCCGGCACCGCCTTCGCGCCCTACGCCGACCTGCTGCCCGACCTCGACATGGTGCTGGTCATGACCGTGGAGCCCGGCTTCGGTGGCCAGTCGTTCATGGCCGACCAGATGCCCAAGGTGCGCGAGGTGCGCGAGGCGGTGCGCCGCCACGGCGGGGACATCTGGGTGCAGGTCGACGGCGGGGTCTCCGCCGACACGATCGAGCAGTGCGCCGAGGCGGGGGCCGACGTCTTCGTCGCCGGGTCGGCGGTCTACGGCGCGCAGGACGCGGCCGCCGCGGTCGAGGAGCTGCGCGCCCTGGCCACCGCCCACCGCCACGGGTGAGGACCGTCACGCGGACCGCGGGTGCCTGAGCCTGCGGCCCGGATGCGATACTGACGGCACGCGCTCCGGGGTCGGTGCAACTCCGAACCGGCGGTGACAGTCCGCGACCCGACCGCAGCCAGCGGCCGGTTGACCTGGTGGAACTCCAGGACCGACGGTGAAAGTCCGGATGGTAGGCAGCGCGTGCGGGACCGTTCCCGGTCGTGGCCCCAGGGTCACGGGCGAGTCGGACCCGTTGCAGGACAACGGCTCTCGAGCCCGTATGCCGCGCCGCCAGGCGCGTCCTCCGGTCGCCGAGGTGCCTTCTTCCGTCCACCCCGGAGCTCGCCCGAGACAGGCTGAGCACGAGGGGCAGGACATGGACCAGCAGGCGCAGGAGCAGCGTGACGTCGAGCTGATGCGTCGCGCCCTCGAGCTCGCGGCCCGCGGTCCCGTGGCCGACCCGAACCCCCGCGTCGGGGCCGTCCTGATCGACGCCGCCGGCGAGGTCGTCGGCGAGGGCTGGCACCACGGCGCCGGCACCCCGCACGCGGAGGTCGAGGCGCTGCGCGCCGCCGGCGGCCGTGCCTCCGGCGGCACCGCGGTGGTGACCCTCGAGCCGTGCAACCACACCGGGCGCACCGGCCCGTGCTCCCGGGCGCTGGCCGACGCCGGTGTCGCCCGCGTCGTCTACGCCCAGTCCGACCCCAACCCAATCGCGGCCGCGGGCGCCCGGACCCTGCGCGATGCCGGGGTCGAGGTCGTCGGTGGTGTGCTGGCCGTCGAGGCCGCGGCCCTCAACCGGGCCTGGACCTTCGCCGTCAGCCATGGCCGTCCGATGGTGACCTGGAAGTTCGCCGCCACGCTCGACGGCCGCTCCGCTGCCGCCGACGGCACCAGCCAGTGGGTCACCGGGCCTGCCGCGCGGGCCGACGTGCACGACCTGCGCGCGGAGTGCGACGCGATCCTCGTCGGCACCGGCACGGTCCTCACCGACGACCCGCGCCTGACCACCCGGCACCCGGACGGCACCCTGCGCGCGCGCCAGCCGCTGCGGGTCGTCGTGGGGGAGCGGGACCTGCCTGCCGCCGCCCGGGTCCTCGACGACGCCGCCCCCACCCTGCACCTGCGCGAGCGCGACCCGGCCCTGGTGCTCAAGGCGCTGGCCGGCCGGGAGGTGCGCCACGTCTGGCTGGAGGGCGGCCCGACCGTGGCCGCGGCGTTCCTCGCCGCGGGCCTCGTCGACGAGGTCGTCGCCTACCTGGCCCCCGCACTGCTCGGCGCCGGCGCGGCCGCGGTGGGGGACCTCGGCATACAGACCATCGGTGAGGCGTTGCGGCTCGTGCCGCGCGAGGTCACCACCATTGGCGAGGACATCAAGGTCGTCGCCACCGTCGCACCCCAGGGAGGGCGTTGATGTTCACCGGCATCGTCGAGGAGCTCGGTCGGGTCGTGTCCGTCGAGCCGGGCGAGGATTCCGCGGTCCTGCGGGTCCGCGGCCCGCTGGTCACCAGCGACGCGACCCACGGCGCCTCGATCGCGGTCAACGGCGTGTGCCTGACGGTGGTCGAGCACGACGCCGAGTCGTTCTCGGTGGACGTCATGGCCGAGACACTGCGCCGCTCCAGCCTCGGTGCGCTCACGGCCGGTGACCCGGTCAACCTCGAGCGGGCCATGGCCGCGAGCAGCCGCTTCGGTGGCCACATCGTGCAGGGCCACGTCGACGGCACCGCGACCATCACCGCACGCGAGCCGGGGGACCGCTGGGAGGTCGTCACCTTCACCCTGCCGCACGCCCTGACCCGCTACGTCGTGGAGAAGGGCTCGATCACCGTCGACGGCGTCTCGCTGACCGTCTCGGCCGTCACCGACGACACCTTCTCCGTCTCGCTCATCCCGACCACCCTCGACCTGACCACGTTGGGGCACAAGGGAGTCGGCGCCACCGTCAACCTCGAGGTCGACGTGCTCGCGAAGTACGTCGAGCGCCTCATGTCCGCAGGAGCCCAGGCATGAACATCCTCCAGCGCCTCTTCGAGGCCCAGCTGACCATCGCCGGGCAGCCGATCCTGTGGCGCGAGGTGGTCGGCAACGCGTTCGGCTTCGCCTCGGCGATCGGCGGCATGCGCCGGCGGGTGTGGGCGTGGCCGGTCGGCATCGTCGGCAACGCCCTGCTGTTCACCGTGTTCTTCGGCGTCGCCTTCTCCAACCCGCAGGGCGAGACGCTCTACGGCCAGGCCGGGCGGCAGGTCTTCTTCATCATCACCAGCATCTACGGCTGGTGGCGCTGGTCGCAGCTGCGCCGGGCGCGCGCGGCCGGCGACTCCCACGTGCCGGCGATCACGCCGCGGTGGGCGACCGCGCGCGAGCGGATCGGCTACCTCGCGGTGTGGCTGGTCGGCGTGGTCATGGTGCAGCAGGTGTTCTACGCCATCGGCGCCGGCTTCCCCGCCCCGCGCTGGTACTTCTGGTGCGACGCGTGGATCTTCGTCGGCTCGATGGTGGCGACCTACGCCATGGCCCGCGGCTGGAACGACTTCTGGCTCGCGTGGATCGGCGTCGACCTGGTCGGGGTGCCGCTGCTCGTGCACTCCCACTTCTACCCCTCGGCCGTCCTGTACGCCGTGTACGGCGCCCTGGTGATCTACGGCTTCTTCGTGTGGCTGCGCGCCTCCAGCGTGGAGACCCCCGTGACCCGCGAGACGAGTGAGGTGAGCGCATGACGACCGCCCTGTCGACCGTCGAGGAGGCCCTGGACGCGCTGCGTCGCGGCCTGCCGGTCCTCGTGACCGACGACGAGGACCGCGAGAACGAGGGTGACGTCATCCTGGCGGCGCAGACCGCGACCGAGCAGTGGCTGGCGTGGACGATCCGCTGGTCCTCGGGCGTGGTGTGCGCTCCCATGCCCGACGAGGTCGCCGACCGGCTCGAGCTGCCGCCCATGGTGAGCCGCAACGAGGACCCGCGCGGCACGGCGTACACGATCTCGGTGGACGCCCGCGAGGGCGTCACCACCGGCATCAGCGCCGCCGACCGGGCCCGGACGGTGAACCTGCTGGCCGACCCGGCGACCGAGGCCACCGACCTGGTCCGGCCCGGGCACGTGTTCCCGCTGCGCGCCCGCGAGGGCGGTGTGCTCGTGCGCGCGGGGCACACCGAGGCCGCGGTCGACCTGTGCCGGCTCGCCGGGCTGTCCCCGGTGGGCGTCATCGCCGAGCTGGTGCACGACGACGGCGCGATGATGCGGCTGCCGGCGGTGCTGGAGCTCGGCGCGAAGCACGAGCTGCCGGTCATCACCATCGAGCAGCTCATCGCCTGGCGGCAGCGCAACGACCGGGTCGAGAAGATCGTGGAGACGCGGCTGCCGACGGAGCACGGCGAGTTCCGGGTGCACGGTTACCGCGACATGGTCACCGGTGACGAGCACGTCGCGCTGGTCAGCCCGAAGGGCCTCGAGGGGCGGGCACCGCTGGCGCGCCTGCACTCCGAGTGCCTGACCGGGGACGTGTTCGGCTCGCAGCGGTGCGACTGCGGCCCGCAGCTCGAGCGGGCGATGGAGCGGGTCGGGCGAGAGGGTGGCGTCATCGTCTACCTGCGCG
Source organism: Oryzihumus sp. (assembly GCF_054325275.1). Classification (NCBI taxonomy): domain Bacteria; kingdom Bacillati; phylum Actinomycetota; class Actinomycetes; order Micrococcales; family Intrasporangiaceae; genus Oryzihumus; species Oryzihumus sp. Next base: position 8,265 of record NZ_JBTCWL010000094.1, on the reverse strand, counting down.
GCCACGAGGGCCGGGGCGTCGGGCTGCTGCACAAGCTGCGCGCCTACGCCTTGCAGGACCAGGGTTTTGACACCGTCGACGCGCAGGTGGAGCTGGGCCTGCCGATCGACGCCCGGGAGTACGCCGCGGGCGCGGCGATCCTGGCCGACCTCGGCCTGCACGCCGTGCGGCTGCTGACCAACAACCCGTTGAAGGTCAACGCGATGCGCGGCTACGACATCGAGGTCGTGGCCGTGGAGCGGCTGAGCATCGTCCCGGGCGAGGACAACGAGCACTACCTGCGCACCAAGCGCGACCGGATGGGGCACGACCTCGTCATCGAGGCGACGGACAAGGGAGCATCAGCATGAGCGGGGCGGGTTCACCTGACCTCCGGGTCGACGGCAAGGGCCTGCGCGTGGCCGTGGTGGCCGCGTCCTGGCACCAGACGGTGATGGACGGACTGGTCGAGGGCGCCCGTCGGGCGCTGACCGAGTCGGGCGTCGACAGCGTCGAGCTGGTCCGGGTGCCGGGCACCTTCGAGCTGCCGGTCGCCTGTGCGCGCCTGGCCGGCTCGTATGACGCGCTGGTCGCCCTGGGCGTCGTGATCCGGGGCGGGACGCCGCACTTCGACTACGTCTGCCAGGCCGCGACGGTCGGCCTGACCGACGTGTCCGTGCGCACCGGTGTGCCGGTCGGCTTCGGCGTGCTCACCTGTGACGACGACGCGCAGGCGCTCGACCGGGCCGGGCTGCCCGGGTCGTCCGAGGACAAGGGGCACGAGGCCGCGACCGCCGCCGTGGCCACCGCGGTCACATTGCGAGACCTGACCGGGCGGGACGCGGCCGTCGTCGGGGCCTGACATAGCCTGACGCGGTGAGTGACAACGCCCTGCGCCGCGCCCTAGCCCGAGCCCGAGACGGCAAGGCCCTCGACGCCGCCGAGGCCGAGGTGCTCCTCGGTGCGCGGGGCTCGGACCTCGTCACGCTGTCGGAAGCCGCCTCGCGGGTGCGCGACGCGGCGATGGTCGAGGCCGGGCGTCCCGGCGTGGTCACGTACTCGCGCAAGGTCTTCATCCCGCTGACGCGGCTGTGCCGGGACCGTTGCCACTACTGCACGTTCGCGACGGTCCCGCACCGTCTCCCCGCGGCGTACCTGTCCCCGGACGAGGTCCTGGAGATCGCCCGGGAAGGCGCGGCGCAGGGGTGCAAGGAGGCGCTGTTCACCCTCGGTGACCGGCCCGAGGACCGCTGGCCGGCGGCGCGCGAGTGGCTCGACGCGCACGGGTACGACGACACCCTCGCCTACGTGCGCGCCATGGCGATCCGGGTGCTGGAGGAGACCGGGCTGCTGCCGCACCTCAACCCCGGGGTGATGTCGTGGGCGGACCTGCAGCGGCTCAAGCCGGTCGCGCCGTCGATGGGGATGATGCTCGAGACGACCTCCGAGCGGCTGTGGTCCGAGCCCGGGCAGGTCCACTTCGGCTCTCCCGACAAGGATCCGGCCGTGCGGCTGCGCGTGCTCGAGGACGCCGGACGGGTGGGGGTGCCGTTCACGACCGGCATCCTCGTCGGCATCGGGGAGACCCCGGCCGACCGGGTGGAGAGCATCCTGGCGATCCGCCGCGTGGCACGGGAGTACGGCTCGGTGCAGGAGTGCATCGTGCAGAACTTCCGGGCCAAGGACGACACCGCGATGCGGGGCACCCCGGACGTGGGGGAGGAGGAGTACCTCGCCACCGTCGCGGTCGCCCGGCTGCTGCTGGGGCCGTCGGTGAGCATCCAGGCGCCGCCGAACCTCTCGGAGCCGCAGGAGATCTCGCGCCTGCTGGCTGCCGGCGTGGACGACTGGGGCGGGGTGTCGCCGGTGACGCCGGACCACGTCAACCCGGAGCGGCCCTGGCCGCACGTGGAGGACCTGCGCACCTGGACGGCCGAGGCGGGGCTGGAGCTGCGGGAGCGGCTGACCGCCCACCCCCGGTTCGTGCTCGGGTCGCTGGAGCGCGACGAGGCGTGGATCGACCCGAGGCTGCACGCCCACGTGCGCGCGCTGGTCGAGCCGGCCACCGGCCTGGCCCGCGAGGACGCGGTGCCCCAAGGGCTCGTCTGGCAGGAGCCAGACGGCGGCATGGCCTCTGCCGGAACCGGATCCGGCCGCACCGACCTGCACCGCGGGGTCGACGAGGAGGGCCGCACCGGCGACCGCCGCGGCGATTTTGACGAGGTCTACGGCGACTGGCAGTCGGTCGCCTCGCGGGTGACGCCCGGCGCGCCGGAGCGGCTCGACGGTGACGTGCGGGCCCCCCTGGCGCGGGCCGAGGCCGACCCCGCCGGGCTCTCCGACGAGGACTACCTGGCGCTGCTGACCTGTGACGGCGAGGCCATGGACGCCCTTGCGGCGCTCGCGGACGGGCTGCGCCGGGACGTCGTCGGTGACGACGTGACCTACGTGGTCAACCGGAACATCAACTTCACCAACGTCTGCTACGTCGGGTGCCGGTTCTGCGCTTTCGCCCAGCGCAAGACCGACGCCGACGCCTACACGCTCTCCCTGGAGGAGGTCGGCCGCCGTGCCGCCGAGGCGCAGGCGCTGGGGGCGACCGAGGTGTGCCTGCAAGGGGGGATCTCCCCGGACCTGAAGGCCACGGCATACGCGGACATCGTGCGCGCGGTGAAGTCCGCAGCGCCCGGGATCCACGTGCACGCGTTCTCGCCCATGGAGATCGCGACGGGCGCGGCGAAGTCCGGCGTCTCCGTGCGGGACTGGCTCACCGAGGTGCGTGAGGCCGGGCTGGACACGATCCCGGGGACGGCCGCGGAGATCCTCGACGACGAGGTGCGCTGGGTGCTGACCAAGGGCAAGCTGCCCGCGGCGCAGTGGGTCGAGGTCGTCGAGACCGCACACGAGCTCGGGCTGCGCAGCTCGAGCACGATGATGTACGGCCACGTCGACCACCCGCGGCACTGGGTCGGGCACCTGCGCACGCTGACCCGGATCCAGGACCGCACCGGCGGGTTCACCGAGTTCGTGCCGCTGCCGTTCATCCACACCAACGCGCCGGTCTACCTCGCCGGCCTCTCGCGGCCCGGCCCGACGCTGCGCGACAACCGCGCGGTGCACGCGGTCGCGCGGCTGATGCTGCACGGCCGGATCGACAACGTGCAGACCTCGTGGGTCAAGCTCGGCGTCGACGGCACCCGTCTGATGCTCACCGGTGGCGCCAACGACGTCGGCGGCACGCTGATGGAGGAGACGATCAGCCGGATGGCCGGCTCGGCGCACGGGTCGGCCAAGACGGTCGCCGAGCTCACCGAGATCGCCTCCGGCATCGGTCGTCCCGTGCGGGAGCGCACCACGACGTATGCCGTGGCCGCGGCTTCCTGAGGTCGCCCCTGGCTCCTGCCGCGCGGATGATCCCCCCGGCAGCCAGCTCTGGCACCATGACGAGGTGACGGTCATCAAGATCAACGCGATCACCGTGCCGGCGGACAGTGGTGACGAGCTGGCCCGCCGCTTCGCCGCGCGGGCGGGTGCCGTGGACGACCAGGACGGGTTCGAAGGCTTCGAGCTGCTCAAGCCCACCGACGACCGGACGACCTGGCTGGTCATCACCCGGTGGCGCGACGACGCGGCGTTCGAGGCCTGGGTGAGCTCCCCGGCGTTCGCCCACGGTCACCGCTCGGCCTCCGAGCGCGCCGGCGAAGGGTCCTCAGGCGAACAGCCTTCGGGTGAGCAGTCCCCGGGTGAGGGGCCCGCGCGCCCGGTCGGGGTCCACAGCGAGCTGTGGTCCTACGAGGTCGCCGGCGGCTCGACCGCGACCTTCTCCAGCTCGGGGCGGTAGGAGGCGCGGCGCGCGGCGCCGTTGAGTGCGGCACGGTGGAGGAGCGCCGCCTGCGCGGCGACGGTGTTGGCGTCGTCGCCGGACCACACGCGCAGCACCGGCGCCTGGAGCGCACGGCCGAACGAGAAGCTCAGCTCCCAGGGCTGCGCAGGCATCCTGTTGATCGCGTCCAGGCGAGCGGTGGCCTCCTCCTCCGACTGCCCGCCGGACAGGAACACGACCCCCGGCACGGCCGCGGGGACGACCTCCCTCAGGGCCATGACCGTCGCCTCGGCGATCTCGTCGTCGCCGGCCCGGACCGGGCTGTCCTCGCCCGGCAGGACCATGTTGGGCTTGAGCAGGCTCGCCTCCAGCACCACGCGGTGGTGCGCCAGCTGCTCGTACACCGCCCGAAGCACCTCGACAGTGACCACGGCACAGCGCTCGAGGCTGTGTGCCCCGTCCATCAGCACCTCGGGCTCCACGATCGGGACCAGGCCTGCCTCCTGCACGAGCGCCGCGTAGCGGGCGAGGGCGTGGGCGTTCGCCTCCACGCAGGTCGCCGTCGGACGTCCCTCCGCGATGTGGATGACCGCACGCCACTTGGCGAAGCGCGCGCCCATGGACGCGTACTCGCGCAGCCTGTCCCGCAGCCCGTCGAGTCCCGCGGTGACCACCTCCCCGGGGAAGGCGGCCAGCGGCGTGGTCCCCGCATCGACCTTGATGCCGGGGATGACGCCCTGCCGACGGAGCACCTCGGGGAACGGCACGCCGTCCGTGGTCCGCTGGCGGATGGTCTCGTCGAAGAGGATGACCCCGCTGATGAACTCGCCGATCCGGGGCGCGGTGAACAGGAGCTCGCGGTAGGCCCGACGGCGCGGCTCGGTCGACTCGACGCCGATGGCCGCGAGGCGTTTGGCCATCGTCGGTGTGCTCTCGTCCGCGGCGAGGATGCCCTTGCCCGGAGCAACCAGGGCCTGCGCCGTCCCGATCATGGATCCGAGGTCCACGGTGCACCCACCTTCCCTGCTCGGCAGGCCTTCAGCGTGCAGCGGTCTGGGCGGGGGCCACGGGAACTCGGTCCCGAATCGGGCGCGTGCGCCCGGAAGGGTTTGTCCCCCTGAGGGGTTGGACGGAGAGTGCTGTGGCGCTGGATCGGGTGCGTGGTCGGCCTCCTCATCGTGGTCGGCACGCTGTTCAGCGTGGTCGGCACCCTGGTCGTGCCCCGGGCGATCGACTCCAGGGTCTCGCGGGTCACTGACCGCGTGGTGGACCTGCTCTTCCTGCGCGCGACGGCCGGCGTGCGCTCCTTTGCGCGCCGCGACCGCATCCTCGCCTGGCAGTCGCCGCTGAGCCTGCTCGTCCGGCTCAGCGTGTGGCTCATCCTGCTGGTCGTCGGGTTCGCGCTGGTTCTGCTTCCCGCAGTTGGCGGCCCGCTGGCCGCGTCGGTCCACGAGGCGGGCTCCTCGATCCTCACGCTGGGCTACGCAGCCCCGCGCAACCTGGCCAGCACCGTCGTGGAGTACGCCGCCGCCTTCACCGGCCTCGTCGTGATCGGTCTGCAGGTGGGCTACCTCCCCACGCTGTATGCCGCCTTCAACCGTCGCGAGACGGAGGTGACGCTGCTGACCACCCGCGCCGGAGTCCCGGCCTGGGGGCCCGAGATCCTGGCGCGCACGCTGTGGGGCATCAGCGACGGGGACACCGGACCCGTGCTGGGCGACCTCTTCCGCTCCTGGGAACGCTGGTCCGCCGAGCTCGCGGAGTCACACACGACGTATGTCGTGCTGGTCCGGCTGCGCTCGCCACGCCCCTTGTCCCACTGGCTCACCTCGCTGCTGGCGGTCATGGACGCAGCGGCCTTGCACCTGGCGCTCGCCCCTTCCCTGGAGCCCAAGATGCCTGCCCGGTTGATGCTGCGCATGGGGTTCACCGCCCTGGAGCAGATCGCCCGCGCCGTCCGGCTGCCGGTCCCGGGGGAGCCCGACCCCGACGCGCCGATCTCGGTCAGCTACGAGCAGTTCGGGGAGGCTGTCGACGAGCTGCGCCGCCTGGGCTACCCGATCGAGCGCAGCAACGACGAGGCGTGGCCGCACTTCCGGGGGTGGCGGGCGAACTACGACACCGCGGCCCTGTCGCTGGCGAACCTCCTCGACGCCCCGCCGGCGCTGTGGAGCGGGCCGCGACGCTGGCCCTCCCGGCCCATCGCGCCGCTGCGGCCGGCGACCCGGCTGGCCCGCGGCGCGACGGCACCGTCACGACGTCCACAGGGCACACCGCCGAGCTGATCCCGGTCTGCCGCGTCGACCGTGTCGCGGGGCTCGGTGCCGGTGACCCGACGACGCGGCGGTGCGGCGAACCGGGGGGTGACGCGGCGGGGCGGCGCGGTGACCCGGGGGTGACGCGGCGCGGTGACCCGGAGGTAACTGGCCGCGGCATACCTCGCTCTGGCCGGTCGGCGCGGGCGGGGGTGGTGGCGAATCGCCCTTTTGCGCGAGTTGGCCCCGCTGCGGGCTCACTACGGTCGGGGACGGCGTCGTCACGTCCCGTGGGGTGGGGGGAAGCGCTCACCAGCGGCTCAGATCGGAACGCACCATGACACCTGACAGCACGGACGCATCAGTCCCCGGTCCGCCAGAGCAGGGTGACTGGTGGATCCCCGCGCACACCGATCCGGAGGATGCCGGGCTGGAGGATGCCGGTCCAGGGCAGGCCGGGTCCGGTGGGGCCGGGGCGGGTGAGGCCACGGCGGCCCGAGGCAGCCAGCCACTGGTGCTCCGGCTCGCCGTCGCCGCCAAGGTGGGTGTGCTGGGAGCCGCGTGCGCGGTTGTGGCCGGCGCGTTCGCGGTGGCAATGCACCAGAGCGAGGCGCCGACTGACGGTGGCCTGCTGGGAGCCCCCGCACCCACGCCCACTCTCTCGTCCCTGTTCCCGCCTCCGGGTAGCCCGACGGCGGGCCCGGACCGGTTCGACCCGTGGAGCCAGCCGCTCGTGACGCCGTCGGTGCCCGTCGTGACCACGCCTCCGAGGTCACCGGTGCAGGCGCCGGGGCACACGGACGCACCGGCAGTGGCGGCCGCGGCACCGCGCGCGTCGACAGCCTCCCGTCCCGCTGCCCCCGTGAGGAACGCCCCTGCGGCCGGGGGCGCCCGACGCAGCCGCCAGGTCTCGGGCCGGGCGGTAGCGGTCAACCCGGCGCCGGTCCGAAAGCCGTCGAAGTGTCGGGGCGCGGCCCCGGCCTGCGCTGCGCCGCCCGGCCTGGTGGCGCACTGGCCGCCCGGCCCGGTCGCGCACTGGACACACCCGCCCCACCCACTGTGGCCGCCCCATCCGTCGTCCCACGGGCCGCAAGCGTGGAAGCCTCTCGGTCAGGTCAGGAAGTCCGGGTTCGCGCCGCCGCACCCCCACCCGATGTCTCCCCACTTCGGGGGAGTGCCCGGGTGGCTGGTGCAGGCCATCTCGACGGGTCTGTCCCACGGCCCCCTGCCTGGAGTACATCACCGCTGACTCGCGTGCTCGCCCTCGCCGCGCCGGCCGGCTGGGCCTCAGCTCGAAGGGCAGCGCGTCGTCAGGCGGGCTGGGTCGGGTAAGGCGCAGCGGTCGCGATGACCGGGGAACCTCTGTCAGTGGTCGAATGTATGTTCGAACCATGCTTCAGGGGGATCGTCGTCAGGGGCCCGCGGCCAGCGGGTCCGGTGGCGTGCCCGCGGCGGGATCCGGTGATGTGGTGCCGGGCGGCGGGGCACCGGGTGGTGCGGCCACGGTGGCCTTCGCGGACCGGTTGGCGGTGGTGGATGCGGCGCGGGAGTCCTTGGTCGGGATCGAGCAGGTGCTGCACCAGTGCCAGGGGCCGGACCTGGGTCCGGCGATGGGTCTGTTGGATGCGCTGGCGTGCCGGGTCGAGGCGGCCAAGGTGGCGGTGCTGACGGAGGCGTTGGAGCGGGGCGAGGTGTCCTCGTCGTGTGCGACGGCGGCGGGGTGGGTGCTGGAGTGGGCGCCGTCCTACCGGGCCGGTGGGGCGGGGGACCTGGTGAGGGTCGCGCAGGCGTGCATCGGCCGGCCGGTCGGTCTCGGTGCCAGCCACGTGTTGGACCACGGGTCGGTGCAGCGGCTGCGGTCGTGCGTGCTGGCCGGGCGGGTGGGCGTGCGCTGCGCCGCGGTGGCGTTGGCGGAGATGGCCAAGCTGGGCCCGCGGCTGACCCCGGCGGCGCTGCCCACGGTGTGGGAGGGGTTCCTGGCCGTGGCGGAGGAGGCGGGGCCGCGGGAGGTACAGGGGTTGCGGGAGCGGATCATCGCCACCTACGGCGGCCACGACGAGTTCCAGGTCCGCCAGGACCGGCTCAGGCACGGGGTGTCGTTGTCGGCGGGGCGGGCCGATGACGGGATGGTGGAGTACCAGCTGCGCCTGGACCCCGAGGGCGCGTCGGTGTTGGAGGCGGCGATCGGTCCGCTGTCCGCGCCGCACC
>NZ_JBTCWL010000093.1:0-12772 GCF_054325275.1 Oryzihumus sp. | reverse complement strand
CGGCCGCAGCGTCGTTTCGACCGTGACGAGCGTCCTGCACGTCGTGAGTTCAACCGCGACGACCGGCCTCAGCGCTTCGACCGTGAGGACCGTCCGGCCCGTCGCGAGTTCGACCGCGACGACCGTCCGCAGCGTCGTTTCGACCGTGACGAGCGTCCCGCGCGTCGTGAGTTCAACCGCGACGACCGGCCGCAGCGTCGTTTCGACCGTGACGAGCGTCCGGCCCGTCGCGAGGAGGCCGTCGAGGTGCCCGTGACCATCGCGGACGACAACGGCTTCGCTGCGCTCGGCCTGCCGGCCCCGATCGTCGCCCGCCTCGCCCGCGACGGCATCACCGCGCCCTTCCCGATCCAGGCCGCGACCATCCCGGACGCGCTGGCCGGCAAGGACGTCCTCGGCCGTGGCCAGACCGGCTCCGGCAAGACCCTGTCCTTCGGCCTGCCCATGCTGACCCGCCTCGCGGCGGGGGAGCGCGCCAAGCCCAACAAGCCGAAGGCGCTCGTGCTGGTGCCGACCCGTGAGCTGGCCATGCAGGTCAGCGACGCGCTCCAGCCGCTCGTGCATGTCCTCGGCCTGAGCCACAAGCTCGTCGCCGGCGGCATGCCCTACCCGCCGCAGCTGATGGCGCTGGAGAAGGGTGTCGACCTGCTCATCGCCACGCCGGGCCGCCTCAACGACCTGATCGAGCGCGGCGCCGTCCAGCTCGACGAGATCGACATCGCCGTCCTCGACGAGGCCGACCACATGGCCGAGATGGGCTTCCTGCCCGAGATCACCGCGATCCTCGACCTCATCCCGGCCGGCGGGCAGCGACTGCTGTTCTCCGCCACGCTGGACCGCGGCATCGACACGGTGGTCGAGCGCTACCTGACCGACCCGGTGACCCACTCCACCGACGAGGCGACCGCCAGCGTCGCGACGATGGAGCACCACATCCTGCTCATCGAGCCGATGCACAAGAAGGTCATCACCGCCGAGGTCGCCAACCGTGAGGGCCGCACCGTGGTGTTCGTGCGGACCAAGCTCGGCGCCGACCGCGTCGCCGAGCAGCTGCGTGAGCAGGGTGTCTTCGCCGCGGCGCTGCACGGTGGCCTGAACCAGGGCGCCCGCAACCGCGTCCTGGGTGCCTTCCGCGACGGCAAGCTCCCTGTCCTGGTCGCCACCGACGTGGCCGCCCGTGGCATCCACGTCGACGACGTCAGCGTGGTGCTGCAGGTCGACCCGCCGGCCGACCACAAGGACTACCTGCACCGCTCGGGCCGCACTGCCCGCGCCGGGGACAAGGGCACCGTCGTCACCCTGGCCCTGCCGCACCAGCGGCGCGGCATGGAGCGCCTCGCCCGCGAGGCCGGTCTGGAGACCGTGCCGACCCGCGCCCTCCCCGGCGACGACGTCCTCGCGGCCACCGGCGCCCGGACCCCCACCGGTGTCCCGGTGCCGGAGCACGAGTTCCGCCGCCTTCTCGAGGGTGAGAAGCGTCAGCACCGCCGCCCCGGCGGCCCCGCTCGCCCGCGCGGCCAGCGCAGCGGCTTCCGCGCCCCGCGCTACTGACGCCCGCGAAGGGGTGACCGGTCACACGACGATCGGCCCTCCTGTCCCGGCAGCCTGACCGGCAGAATGCCCGGTGTGGAATCTTCATTCCTCACCGGGCATCTGCTTGTCGCGACCCCGCAGACCGGCGGCGACGTGTTCCGCCGCAGTGTCGTGCTGCTCCTGCACCACGACGAGGAAGGCGCGCAGGGTGTGGTGATCAACCGCCCGCTCGACGCGACGGTCGACGCGGTCCTGCCCGGCTGGGAGGAGGTCGCCACCCCGCCCGCGCGCGTCTTCCAGGGCGGCCCCGTGGCGCTCGACTCCGCCCTCGGCCTGGTCTCCGTGCCCGGCGGGGGAGAGGCGCCGATGGGCGTCAAGCTGCTCTTCGGCGGGCTCGGGCTCGTCGACCTCGACATCCCGCCGTTGGTGGTTGCTCCCGAGATCGCCGGGCTGCGGATCTTCGCCGGGTATGCCGGGTGGTCGCCCGGGCAGCTCGAGGACGAGATCCGGGCGGGCGGCTGGTACGTCGTGGAGGCAGAGGCCCGCGACGGCTTCAGCGCGGACCCGGAGTCCCTGTGGCCGGAGGTGCTGCGGCGCCAGCGCGGCAACCTTGCCCTGGTCGCCAGCTTCCCGGAGGACCCCACGATGAACTGAGGCCGGGCCGCCCCGGCGGGCTCAGGCGTTGGCAGCGTCGAGCGCGGCCTGCAGGCTCTGCTTGTACCCCTCGCTGGTGAAGGTCGCTCCGCTGACCGAGTCGATCCGTGCCGACTGCGCGGTGACGGCCTCCCGGCGCAGCACGGGCTCTGCCCGGCCGCTGATCCGCACCGACGTCGAGCTGCTGTCGGTGAGCTTGAGCGCCACCACGTCCAACAGGTGTGTCCCCACGAGCACGGCCTTGACCTGCACGGTGCCGTAGGGGGTCGAGACCAGCGCACCGGTGACCGACCGGCGGGTCGAGGTCGTCCCGGAGGCGCGAGTCTTCCCCGGTGCAGGCGGTCGGGCGGCCCCGGTGGGCGCCGGCGGCGGCGCCGCTGCGGCAACGTGGACGCCGGCCACCGGCGAGGCGCCCTGGTGGGCGCCGGCCTCCCAGCTCGTGATCAGCGCGGCCGCGCCGACGACGGCCACCGCGGCTCCGGTCAGCAGTCTCACCAGGAGAACCTCTCGTCGTGGATGTGGGCCCGGGGCACGCGCGCCCGGCGCAGGCTGGTGTGGACGAGGTCCATCCACACCGGCGGCCCGCACAGGTAGACGTCGTGCTCCCTCAGGTGGGGCACCAGTGCGGCCAGGGCCGTGGCGTCGTCGTCGCCGCGGCCGACGTGCTCGGGCAGCCACGACCCGCGCACCGGGGGACCGGTGAGCAGGTGCAGCCGGTGGCCGCCGTGGCGGCTGACCTCGTCCAGCTCGTCCCGCAGCGCGAGCTGGGAGGCCCGGTCGGCGCGGTAGACGACGGTGACGTCACCGGGAGCGGTGGCCGGGTCGCGCGCCAGCTCCTCGGCCAGGGCGCGGATCGGCGTGACGCCGATGCCCGCGGCCAGCAGCAGCACCCGGCGGCGGGTCCGTCGGTGCGTGGTGAACGCGCCGTACGGGCCTTCGACCAGGACCCGAGTGCCGGGGCGCAGGCCGGCCAGCCGGGTGGAGTGGTCGCCGAGCTCACGCACCGTCAGCCGCAGGGTCCTGCCGTCGGGCTGGGCCGACAGCGACCACGGGTGGGCAGCGGCCCACAGCCCGCGGGTGAGGAAGCGCCACTGGAAGAACTGCCCGGCCCGCGCCTGCAGAGCATCCAGGTCCCGGCCCTTGACGGTGACCGACCAGGTGTCGGGGGTCTCCTGGACCACGCGCTCGACGTAGAGCCGGTGACGCACCGAGCGCACCACCGGCAGGGCGAACCGCCACCAGGCGATGCTGGCTGCCACGAGGACGTACAGGCCGAGCCAGGCCGCACGCACGAGCCCGCTGCGGGTGATGTCGGAGCCGACGGACAGCTGGTGGGGGATCGCCAGCGTGACCGCCGCGTAGGCCCCCAGGTGCACCAGGTGCCAGCGCTCGTAGCCGACGCGGCGCATGGCCGCCCGGACCGAGGTCACCGCGATGAGGACCAGCAGGGCGAGCGCGATGGTGGCGGTGAGCATGTCCGGGACGCCGGACAGCATCGCGAAAGGCTCACGCAGCCACCCCGACCACCACGGCATCCCGTCACGCGCGGCGTAGCCGAGCACGAGGGACTCGGCGTGGACCACCACCAGCGGCACGGTGACCCGGCCCAGGACGCGGTGAGCCTTGAGGGCTCGGTCCGAGCCGTAGACGCGGTCCACCCAGGGGACCCGGGCGGCGAGCAGCATCTGCACCAGCAGCAGGTCCACGGCGACCAGGCCGGTCAGCTGGCCCACGGCCACGAGCCGGCTGCCCCAGGACCCGGTCACCAGGTGCTGGCCGCCGCCGTCGCGCAGGAAGATCGAGACGGTGGTCACCAGGAGGCCGGCCGCCAGGAGCTCAAGCAGGTCGCCGACGCGGGCCCGCCACTGCTGGTGCCGCCGGCCGCGCAGGTGCAGCTGCCGGCGCCGCGCCCGTCCGGGCGCGGGCAGGGGCTGGGTCTGCGAGGAGGCTGCCATGAGCGCAAGGGTGCGTGGTCTGTCTCAGAGGATCCTCGGAAGCGCGCGCGGCCGCACCGTCCCGGCCACCCGGCATACCGGGGCGCTTAGACTCGGGGCCATGAGCGACAACCCGCTGAGCGACCCGTTCGAGCCGCAGGCGCAGCCGTCGGGGCCGTCCACCTCGACCTCCGTGCTCGAGCGCGAGCAGGTCGAGGAGCAGGTCCAGGAGCCCGGTGACCACGAGCGCTTCTCGCACTACGTGCGCAAGGAGAAGATCCTCGAGAGCGCGCTGTCCGGGGAGCCGGTCGTCGCGCTGTGCGGCAAGGTCTGGGTGCCCGGACGCGACCCCAAGAAGTTCCCGGTCTGCCCGGTCTGCAAGGAGATCTACGAGGGCCTGCGCGCGCCGCAGGACGGCGAGGACTGACACCAGAGGGTCCTTACCGAGACGTGGGACAACCCGGAGCGGGCACAGGGAGAACACAGCCCGTTCACAGGAACCGCCCGCGTTAGTTTCCGCGGACCACGCGTCCCGCCGGGGGTCGCGATCGCATCGCGGAAGGACCACTCATGTCGCTTCGCAAGACCGCTCTGGTGCTGCCAGGAGTGCTGGCGCTGGCCAGTCTCGGGCTGACCGCCTCACCCGCGTCAGCCTCCGTGCCGCGCGAGTCCGCCAGCGCCCAGACCTGTGTCACGCATGACGACCCGGTCAACACGGCCCGCGTGGCCAAGGGGGGCAACCGCAAGGACGGCAACGAGCTGACGAGCACCCAGGTCGCCCAGCGTGAGGCGCTCGTCGCCTCGGCGCTGGAGTCCAAGGGCCTGACCACCAACGCGCATGGCCGGGCGGCCAAGCCGGGCGGAGCGACCCCGGCGTTCGCCGCGACGACCGTCGACGTCTACTGGCACGTCATCTCCGACGGCACCAACGGCAAGCTGAGCTCCTCCCAGATCAACAGCCAGCTCAGCGTCCTGAACTCGGCCTACTCCGGGACCGGCTTCTCCTTCCGGCTGGTCAGCACCGAGACCACGGTGAACTCCTCCTGGTACACGAACCTGACCCCGGACACCGCGGCCGAGTCCCAGATGAAGTCGGCGCTGCACCGCGGCACCCGCAGGACGATGAACATCTACAGCGCCTCGCTCGGCGACGGCCTGCTCGGCTGGGCCACCTTCCCGACCGGCAGCGACGACTCCATGGACGGCCTGGTCATCGACGCCCGCACGCTGCCCGGCGGCAGCTACGCGCCGTACAACGAGGGCGACACCGCCACGCACGAGATCGGGCACTGGTTCGGGCTCTACCACACGTTCCAGGGCGGGTGCAGCGGCAGCGGCGACCAGGTCGGTGACACTCCGGCCGAGTCCTCGGCGGCGTTCGGCTGCCCCACCGGCCGGGACACCTGCACCGCCACCGGCGTGGACCCCATCCACAACTTCATGGACTACACGGACGACTCCTGCATGTACCAGTTCACCGCCGGGCAGGTCACCCGGATGCAGAACCAGTGGGTGGCCCTGCGCGGCTGATCCCGACCGCTGCCACGGTGCCCTGCGGGCCGCCCGACCCGGCCCGCAGGGCACCCCGATAACACACTCCGGGACCCCGTCCGTGGTGGCGGGGTCCCGGCATGTCGGGTCACGGATTTCGTTACCCTCGGTCCCCTTATGAGTACTGCCGCGGCATCCCACCTCCCCCCAGCATTCCCGGAGCGCGCCGCGTGGGGCACGGCCTCCAAGCTGCGTGCCTGGCAGGCGGCGGCGCTCGAGCAGTACCTGCGCGAGGGCCCGCAGGACTTCCTCGCCGTCGCCACCCCCGGCGCCGGCAAGACGACCTTCGCCCTGCGCGTGGCCACCGAGCTGCTCGGCCGCGGGATCGTCGACCGGGTCACGATCGTGGCGCCGACCGAGCACCTCAAGACGCAGTGGGCCGACGCGGCCGCGCGGGTCGGCATCAACATCGACCCGAAGTTCACCAACGCCATGGGCCGGCACAACACCGAGTTCGACGGCGTCGCGCTGACCTACGCCGGCGTCGCGAGCAAGCCGCTGCTGCACCGCGCCCGCACCGAGGCTGCCCGCACCCTGGTGATCCTCGACGAGGTCCACCACGGCGGCGACAACCTGTCCTGGGGGGACGCCATCCGCGAGGCCTTCGAGCCGGCCACCCGGCGGCTGTGCCTCACCGGTACCCCCTTCCGCTCCGACACCAGCCCGATCCCGTTCGTGCGCTACGAGGAGGACCGCGCCGGGGTGCGCCGGTCCGCCAGCGACTACGCCTACGGGTATGCCGAGGCGTTGCGTGACGGGGTCGTGCGCCCGGTGCTCTTCCTCGCCTACAGCGGCGCGATGCGCTGGCGCACCCGCGCCGGTGACGAGGTCGCCGCCCGCCTGGGGGAGCCGCTTACCAAGGACCTCACCGCGCAGGCGTGGCGCACCGCCCTGGACGCCAAGGGGGAGTGGATCCCCTCGGTGCTCTCGGCCGCGGACAAGCGGCTCTCCGAGGTGCGCCGGCACGTGCCTGATGCCGGGGCGCTGGTCATCGCCTCGGACCAGACCAACGCGCGGCACTACGCCAAGATCCTGCACGCCCTGACCGGCGAGAAGCCGACCGTCGTGCTGTCCGACGACGCCGGGGCCTCCAGCCGGATCGAGGAGTTCTCCCAGAGCGACTCCCGCTGGATGGTCGCGGTCCGCATGGTGTCCGAGGGTGTCGACGTGCCCCGCCTGTGCGTGGGCGTCTACGCCACCTCGACCTCCACGCCGCTGTTCTTCGCCCAGGCGGTCGGCCGGTTCGTGCGTGCCCGTCGTCGGGGTGAGGTCGCCTCGGTGTTCCTGCCCAACGTGCCGGTGATCATGGAGCACGCGGCTCGGCTGGAGGAGCAGCGCGACCACGCCCTGGACAAGGTGGTCAAGCCCGGCGAGGAGGAGAACCTCTGGGCTGCCGAGGACCAGCTCGTCGCCGAGGCCAACAGCACCAAGTCCACCGCGGACCTCGAGGGCACCTTCGAGGCGCTGGAGTCCGTGGCCGAGTTCGACCACGTGCTCTTCGACGCCCAGCAGTTCGGCCTCAACGCCGAGTCGGGCAGCGCCGAGGAGGAGGAGTACCTCGGCCTGCCGGGGCTGCTGGAGCCGGACCAGGTGGCCACCCTGCTGCGCGAGCGGCAGGCTTCCCAGAAGGGCGCCACCAAGCGAGCCGCGGACGCACCGGTCGCCGCGCACCGGGCCCTGGCCGCCCAGCGCAAGGAGCTCAACTCGCTGGTGTCTGCCTACGCCCGCAAGACCGGCGCGCCCCACGGAGTGGTGCACAACGACCTGCGCCGCACCTGTGGCGGCCCGGCGCTGGAGCAGGCCAGCTCCGAGCAGGTCCAGGAGCGGATCGAGAAGATCCGCGCCTGGTTCGTCGGCCGCCGGTGAGCCGGCCGGTAGCGTGGTGCCGTGGCTGAGCTGCGCGCCGCCAAGGGCATGGGCGGAGAGACCTCACAGACCCTGGACCGCGGCCTGGGCGTGCTGCAGCTGCTCGGCTCCCGCGAGAACGCCGGGGGCATGACGATCACCGAGATCGCCTCGGCGCTCGGCGTCGGGCGCCCGGTCGTCTACCGCCTGGTCGCGACCCTGGAGAGCCGCGACTTCGTCACCCGTCGCGAGGACGGCCGGATCCGGCTGGGCCTGGCCATCACCCGCCTGTCCTCCTCGGTCCTGCCGTTGCTGCGCGAGGCCGCCATGCCCACGCTGCGCACCCTGGCCGACGCGGTCGGGGCGACGGCGCACCTGACTGTCGTCGAGGGCGGGGAGGCCCTGGCCATCGCGGTGGTCGAGCCGTCCTGGACCGACTTCCACGTCGCCTACCGCGTCGGCAGCCGGCACCGGCTGGAGTCCGGTGCCGCCGGCCGGGCGATCCTGGGCGCGCGGGCCGGCGACCCGGCATACGTCGTCTCCGACGGTGAGCTGCAGGCCGGCGCCCACGGGGTGGCGGCGCCGCTGGTCGGCGTCGCGGGGCTGGAGGCCTCCGTCGGCGTCGTGGCGATGGTGCCGCTGGACGTGGCGGCCGTGGGGCCCCAGGTCCAGGCGGCGGCCTCAACCCTGGCGGCCGCGCTGCGCTGACCCCTCGGCTGCAGCCTGCACCAGCGGCAGGGTGCGGTAGGCGATCTGCCGCGCCAGCGCGATCACGGTCGAGGCCCGCAGCACGTGGCCGTCGTCGACCACCTTGTCGATCACGCGCTGCAGGTCGGCGTTGTCGCGGGCCACCACCCGGATCATCAGGTCGCCGGTGCCGGTGATGGTGTGCGCCTCGAGCACCTCGGGGATCGCCGACAGGTGGGCCACCACCGGGTCGTGCCCGCGGCCCTGGCGGATCTCCAGCGTGATGAACGCGGTCACCGGGTAGCCCACCGCCGCCGGGTCGACCTGCGGGGCGAAGGTCCGGACCACGCCGCGCTGCTGCATCCGGTCCAGCCGGGCCTGCACCGTGCCGCGGGCCACGCCGATGGCCCGGGCCGCCCCGAGGACGCCCACCTGCGGGTCGTCGGTGAATGTGGTGAGGATGCGGGCGTCCAGGTCGTCGATCGACATGGACAAACTGTATGCCGTGCGCCGGGCCCAGCCCGACAACCTGCGCAACCTGTCCACCGGTTCCGGTCATGGTTGCCCGGTCGGGGCGGCTACGCCACAGTGCCGCTCATGACCGAGACCATCGCCCTGACGCCCGAAGAGCGCGACGCCAACCTCGACCTGGACCAGCTCAAGCAGCTGGTCGGCCTGGTGGAGTACGACGAGAGCAAGGACCCCTTCCCGGTGACCGGCTGGGACGCCATCGTCTTCGTCGTCGGCAACGCCACGCAGACCGCGCACTACTACCAGTCGGCGTTCGGCATGGAGCTGGTCGGCTACTCCGGGCCGGAGACCGGCAACCGCGACCACAAGGCGTTCGTGCTCAAGAGCGGCTCGTGCCGCTTCGTCATCAAGGGCGGGGTGGCCCCGGACAGCCCGCTGCACGACCACCACCGCGCGCACGGCGACGGCGTCGTCGACATCTCCCTCGAGGTGCCCGACGTGGACAAGTGCATCGAGCACGCCCGCGCGATGGGCGCCACGGTGGTGGAGGAGCCGCACGACGTCAGCGACGAGCACGGCACCGTGCGCCTCGCCGCGATCGCCACCTACGGCGACACCCGGCACACGCTGGTGCAGCGCTCGGGCTACGACGGCGTCTACCTGCCCGGCTACGTCCCGCGCAGCTCCGGCTTCGTCAAGCGCGAGGGCTCCCCCAAGCGGATGTTCCAGGCCCTGGACCACATTGTCGGCAACGTCGAGCTCGGCAAGATGGACCAGTGGGTCACCTTCTACAACAAGGTGATGGGTTTCGTGAACATGGCCGAGTTCATCGGCGACGACATCGCCACCGACTACTCGGCGCTGATGTCCAAGGTCGTGGCCAACGGCAACCACCGGGTGAAGTTCCCGCTCAACGAGCCGGCCATCGCCAAGAAGAAGAGCCAGATCGACGAGTACCTCGAGTTCTACCGCGGTCCCGGCGCGCAGCACCTCGCCCTGGCCACCAACGACATCCTGGCCACGGTCGACGCGATGACCGCCGAGGGGGTGGAGTTCCTCTCGACCCCGGACTCCTACTACGAGGACCCCGAGCTGCGTGAGCGCATCGGCAACGTCCGCGTGCCGATCGAGGAGCTGCAGAAGCGCGGCATCCTCGTCGACCGCGACGAGGACGGCTACCTGCTGCAGATCTTCACCCGCCCCGTCCAGGACCGCCCGACGGTCTTCTTCGAGCTGATCGAGCGTCACGGCTCCCTCGGCTTCGGCAAGGGCAACTTCAAGGCGCTGTTCGAGGCGATCGAGCGCGAGCAGGAGCGTCGCGGCAACCTCTGAGGCCCGCTTTCACCCTTCCGGTGACCCCATGGCATACCCGCTGGTATGCCATGGGGTCACCCGCGTGAGCGGATGTCCGCTTTGTCCCATAACCTCGGGGGTCATGGAGTCGACGAACCCGGCGGACGCAGCAGTCGAGACCGGGCAGGTGGAGTGGGTCCCGCGCAAGCGGGTGTTCGCGATCCTCGGCGCGGCGGGAGCACTGGTGCTCATCGCCGGCCTGACCGCGCTGACCTACCTCTGGCGGGGCCTGACCGGCCACGACCAGCAGCCCTGGTGGGCGGTGGTGGTCATGATGCTCGGCGGCTACGTGATGTTCATCGGGCTCTGGCGCTGGCTGCGGGCCGAGCGCCACGGCTTCGCGATGCACCGGCGCATCTGGGCGCGCATGGGCGGCGGTGCGGCGCTCATCGTCGTGGGCCTGCTCCTGCCGCTGTACGTCGCCGGCTGACGTCGGGGCGACGGCGGTCGGGACTCCTCGATTCGGACCGTGCTGTGCGCAGCGTCTACCCTCGTGCGGGTCGTCGGGAAACGTGGGGAAGGGGACGCGCGTGGGTGGGGTGGTGAGCGCCTCCTTCGAGGGGCTTGACGAGCTGGCCCGGCTGGCCCAGGAGCAGCAACGTCATGTTGACGCGGTCAGGAAGCACGTCGAGGGTGCCTGTGGCCGCGTGGGAGCCTTCACCGGGCTGATGTCGCTGTTCGCCGGGGCCTACGCCGAGGCGCACGCGACCGTGGTGAGCGAGCTCGGCCGCGCCGGCAAGGGCGCCGGGGACGTCTCCACCGCCTTCCGCACGGTGGTGGCCACCTACCGCCACCATGACCGGCGGGCCTCCGAGCGCATGCAGACCCTGCATGCGCGGATCAGCGAGGCGAAGGGCTACGCGCCGCAGGAGGGCGAGGACGGCTTCGGGGTGCCGCGGCCGCTGAAGTTCGCCGCCGGCGCCACCGACTACGCCGACGGCGTGGCCGACTCCTACGCCGAGCTCGCCCCACGTCTCGGCGAGCTGCCCGCTCCGGGCCCCCTGGACGTCGGGTCCGACCTCAAGGGCCTGCCCAGCGACGGGGTCGGCCTCGTCGCGGACTTCACTGACACCATCGGGGAGGGGCTGACCATGAGCGACGGCTCGTCCGACAGCGCCGACTACGAGGAGTTCGAGCACCAGCACGCAGGGGGGCACCAGTGACCACCGTGGCCCTGACCAACCCGGACTCGCTCCTGGTCGCGCACACCTCCAACGCTGAGGGGAGCCTGATCGACGACCTGCGGGGCGAGTGCGGCGTCATCCTGCAGACCATCGACTGGATCGCCCGCAAGCTCGGCTTCGACCTCATCGGCGCGATCTTCGACCCCATCGCCGGCGACTTCAGCACGGTGGACGCGATGCGTCAGGACTGGCTCGGCGCCGCGGGCGCGCTGAAGGCGATCGGCGAGAACTACCAGGCCATGGCCGGCGCCCTGCCCCGGGTCTGGGACGCCGGCAGCGCAGAGCGGGCCGTGGCCCGGCTGCGGTCCATGGGAGAGGCCCACGCCATGCAGGCCAAGGCCGCCGAGCTGATGTCGCAACAGCTCGGGAACATGCTCACGGCGGTGAGCGAGGGCTGCAAGCTCCTGGCCGGGGTGCTCGGCCTCGTGGAGGAGATCGTGCTGTCCATGAGCATCGCCAAGTGGGCCGAGGAGATCCTGACCATGGGCTCGGGGGTGCGCAAGGTCGTGTCGCTGCTCTACCGCGCCATCGAGTTCATCAAGAACCTCAGCAAGGTCATCCCGCCGATGCTCAAGGCTGCCGGCATCCTGGCCACGATGTTCAAGTACATGAACCTCGCCTTCATGATGCCGGTCGCGGCGGTGACGCAGGGCCAGGCGGCGCTGCACGTCGATGACACCGCGGCTGCGGGCTTCCACAGCCCGGCCTTCGCCCCCGGAAGCACGTTCTGAGGAGCACTGTGCCCAGCGCCGAGGAGATGGACGCCCTGTCAGCCGAGTTCCGGGCGGCGATCCACGAGATCCAGGAGCTCACGGACTCGCTGCGGGACGGCAGCGCAGGCCTGCTCGAGGAGGTGCGCGCCGAACGCGACTCCCTGCGACAGGCGCGCGAGCGCGAGGCCGATGAGCTCGCGGCCGCCGCACGGGAGGGCGAGCACGGTCCGGCCCGGCAGGAGCTTCAGCGCCGGCTCGACCGGGCGCAGACGACCTGGCGCGCCGTGATGTCCGGCCAGGACGAGCACTGGAGCGCCGTCGAGGTGCGCGCCGAGGTCGTCGGCGACGCCCGGCAGGCCATCGACGACCTCGAGAAGGCCGACCCCGGGTTCGCCGAGACCTACCGCGAGATCGCACCCCTGCGAGCCGACAAGGAGCCGGGAGAATGGTGATGGCCGACGACCGAGCCGAGAATGCGGCGACCGCCGACGCGGACCACGCCGCCAAGCTGAGAGACCTCAAGGGCCTCGAGCTCTTCCTCGTGATGCGCTCCGGGGCGCCCGTGGTGGGCATCGGCGTCACGGTGAGCTGCATTTACGTGTGGGCGGCGCTGGGCCTGGACACCCGGGTGCTGCTGCTCGGGGTGCCGCTGATGCTGGCCGGCTCCGGGTCGGCCTTCGTGGGCCTGCGCACCCGGCTCCGCGAGGCGCGACGCAGCCGGGAGCTCACCACGCAGGGCTACGGGCCGATCCTCGCCGGCTGGGCGTTGGTCTTCCTCGGCCTGGTCCTGCCGCTGTACCTGTCCTGATCGTCCCGCACACGGCGACGGCAAGGCATACCGGGCAGG